>NZ_WMEU01000003.1:0-300000 GCF_009856295.1 Pontibacillus yanchengensis
CACCCAGATTTATCCCCATACCCCGCCTACAAAACCAACACCCCCACCTCACATTTTCGTCATAAGCCTACATCTAAAACATAGACATGCATAGAAGAGGTTTATCACGTAAAGTGCGTTGACCTTAAAAAGTAAAGCGTTTTCACTGCGTCTGGAAGAAAGGGGATGCTTATGGAATCTTTGCATGTCTATCACAATAGTTATTTGATTACTTTAGTTTTTTTAGCGCTTGGGTTGCTTCTTCCAATTGTTGCATTGACGGCTGGACGGTTGCTTAGGCCTCATAAGCCTTTGAAGACGAAGCAGACAACCTATGAGAGTGGGATCGAACCTTTTCAAGATGCACGGGTTCAGTTTCACGTCCAATATTATATGTTTGCTTTGTTGTTTGTCATTTTTGATGTGGAGACGGTTTTCTTGTATCCATGGGCTGTTGCGTATGATGCGTTAGGTGCATTTGCCTTAATTGAAATGTTGATTTTCATTGTCATGTTATTAATTGGGTTAATCTATGCTTGGAAAAAGAAGGTGCTACGATGGAGCTAAACCTGGAGAATATCACACCTGAGCAAAGAGCTGAGCTAGAACGGAATGTATTTATGGCGACACTTGAGCAGCTGAAGGGGTGGGCACGGAGTAACTCTCTTTGGCCTTTAACGTTCGGACTAGCCTGTTGTGCGATTGAAATGATGGGGGTAGGATCGTCTCACTATGATGTCGATCGGTTTGGATCGTTTTTTCGAACATCACCGCGTCAGTCTGATGTGATGATTGTGTCAGGAACGGTAACGAAAAAAATGGCTCCCGTTCTTCGTCGGTTATACGATCAAATGCCTGAGCCAAAATGGGTGATCGCAATGGGATCATGTGCTACAGCAGGCGGGCCATATGTGAATTCCTATTCCGTCGTTAAAGGGGTGGATCAAATCGTACCAGTCGATGTGTATATCCCTGGTTGTCCACCGAATCCTGCAGCGCTTATATACGGAATTAACAAACTTCAAGAAAAAATTCGCTACGAAGCTAAGACTGGAAAGCAGGTGATGCCGAATGACTAACAATCAGGAAAACAATAAGTCTCCAGAAGAACAGGAGAAGCCTGAACAGTCGAATCCAAACGAAGCATCCTACTCAATAGAAAAAGAAACCCCATCATCAGAACAGCCTGCAAACCAGTCATCAGAGCAAAATAAAGAAATGGATCAAACGTTTAATCAAGAAACAAATGCAAATGGAGGAGACTCGCCTAAAACGACCCAACAAACACCCTCCACAGCCAAGGAAGAAAGCAACGTTGTAGCACAAGATTCAGAAACAACGCCACCCGTTTCGTCTACAGAATCCAACGAAGATGAAGCCAAAAAGAAAGCTGCGGCAGCCGCCAAAGCAAAGGCAGCTGCTAAAGCAAAGGCAGCTGCTAAAGCAAAAGCTGCAGCAAAAACGAAATCGACCAAAGCTGAGGAAGCAGAAGAAGAACCCCCATCCTACAATCAACCCTTGCTAAACAAATATGTAGAGGTGATTGAAGAGCATCTAGGAGAGGACGTCATTGAAGAGGCCTATATCAATCGCCTGTCGAAGCATGTCCCAACCCTTGTCACAACACCAGATGCCTATTTTCGTGTAGCGCAATTTTTAAAATACAATGAGCAGCTTGGTTTTGATTTCCTATCGGATTATCATGGGACAGATTTTGAAACGCACTTCGAGCTTTATGCGCATCTCTATTCGTTCCTGAATCATCAGTCTATCGCGCTAAAGGTGAAATTGGATCATGAACATCCGAGTATTGAGTCATTAGCTCAACTTTGGGAGGGAGCCAATTGGCCGGAGTGTGAGGCGTATGATTTGCTAGGAATTGAGTTTCGCAATCATCCGAGTTTGCATCGTATTTTTCTAGGTGAGGAGTGGAGGGGCTACCCTCTTCGCAAAGATTACCAACCTCACGATGAGGAGGTATAGTCCGTGTTACGAACAGAAGAAATGTTATTAAACGTAGGACCACAGCATCCGAGTACACATGGCGTGTTTCGTCTTGTGGTCAAAATAGATGGGGAAATCATTACAGAAGCCAAACCGGTCATTGGTTATTTACATCGTGGTACAGAAAAAATAGCTGAAAATCTACAATACACCCAAATCATTCCGTACACCGATCGCATGGATTATTTATCCGCGATGACAAACAATTATGTAATTTGCCACGCAGTGGAAACGATGATGGACATTGAGATTCCTGAACGAGCAGAATATTTGCGTGTCCTCGCTATGGAGCTAGGACGTGTCGCTAGCCATCTCGTCTGGTTTGGTACCTATCTATTGGATATCGGTGCGGTTAGCCCATTTTTGTATGCCTTCAGAGAACGAGAGGCGATTATTAATCTATTAACGGAGCTCTCCGGTGCTAGATTAACGTTTAACTATATGCGTATTGGTGGGGTGAAATGGGACGCTCCAGATGGTTGGCTCGACCGTGTGCGTGAATTTGTTCCGTATATGAGGGAGCAATTGAAAGGCTACCATGATTTCGTGACAGGCAATGAAATTTTCCATCAACGAGTCAATGGGGTGGGCACCTACACAAGGGAAGATGCCATTAATTATTCGTTGAGTGGGGCAAATTTACGTTGTACAGGAGTGGAGTGGGATTTACGTAAACATGAATCCTATTCCATATATGATCGTTTCCAGTTTGATGTGATTACTCGTCAAGAAGGAGATGCCCTTGCCAGGTATCATTGTCGCATGGATGAGATAGAAGAATCGCTTAAGATTATTGAACAGGCGGTGGAGCAGTGTCCTGAAGAGGGTAAGATTCTCGCAAAAGTACCGAAAATCGTAAAGCCACCAAAAGGAGAGGCTTATGTCCGGATCGAGTCACCAAGGGGAGAGATTGGCTGTTATATTGCTAGTCAAGGCAAAAAAGAGCCATATCGCCTCAAGTTCCGCCGTCCGTCTTTTTACAATCTGCAAATCCTTCCGAAGCTTCTCGAAGGGGAAAATATGGCGAACTTGATTACCATCTTAGGCGGCGTTGATATTGTACTCGGGGAGGTTGATGGGTAATGACATCCTTTCTACAAGCAGAACCGAGCTCTACTCATCTCCTCACCCAGTTTCTCATGGGAACGAGTATGCTGATGCTCGTCCTCGGTTTCGTCACCTTTGCCATTTTAGCAGAACGAAAAGTGATGGGCTATATGCAACTGCGACACGGTCCGAATCGTGTCGGAGGGCGCTTTGGTCTGTTGCAAACAGTAGCAGATATTCTCAAGTTGTTAACAAAAGAAGATACCCGACCAAAGCTTGCGGATAAGCCTTTATTTATTCTTGCTCCGGTTATTGCGTTCACACCAGCATTTATGGTCCTGGCGGTAATTCCTTTTACAGATGCGTTTCATTTTTCCGATATCGGCGTTGGATTACTTTACTACATTGCAATCTCAGGCGTATCGACCATCGGTATCGTAACAGCAGGTTGGGCTTCGAATAACAAGTACGCCTTAATGGGAGGCATGCGTTCAGCGGCACAAATGATTTCCTATGAGATTCCGCTTGTGATGTCTGTGATTGGGGTTGTTTTGCTAACAGGAAGCCTTAATTTAATCGACATTGTAGAAGCTCAGCAGCACATTGCGTTTATATTGATTCAGCCGATTGGGTTTATTGTTTTTGTGATTGCCGCCAATGCAGAATTGAACCGGACGCCGTTCGACTTACCTGAAGCAGAATCTGAGCTAGTTGCTGGCTATCACGTTGAGTATTCTGGGTTCCGCTGGGCGTTTTTTATGCTGTCTGAGTATGTATATCTATTTGCGATGGCTGCGCTTGTCACGGTTTTATTTTTAGGAGGATGGAATGCGATACCAGGCCTTGGATTTATTCCAGACGCGTTTTGGTTTATTGGAAAATTCATGCTGATGATGTTCTTCTTTATTTGGATTCGCGTTTCATTACCACGTATTCGCGTGGATCAGCTAATGGAATTTGGCTGGAAGGTTCTCTTACCTGTAGCGCTCGCGAATATTTTTCTTACGGCGATGTTGAAACAGCTATTTTGATAGTTTAGGAATTTATTAGATTCAAAGCATGTGTGTGATGTGGCCACGTCCAGCTCCAGCGCCCAGCAAACTTCCTGCACGTCTTTACGATAAGTCAACATCGAATCGCTACCGCTAGCCGTGTTTCCTCGCCCTAAACGATGTAGGTTGGTTCGATGTTGCTGCATGACGGAGCGGTTTTAATAGAACTTCCTATACATCACCGTTAGATAGTTTGTACGTCGCTAAACGGTCGCTTGCGCTTTTAATTAAATTGGGTTGTAAAGGAGGCGGAACGGATGAAAGGAATAGGAAAAGGGCTAGCTTATACGTTGAAAAATATGTCCAAAAAGCAAATGACATACGCGTATCCAGAAGAGCCAATACCAATGCCTGACCGATTTCGTGGCATCCAAAAGTTTTATCCCGAAAAGTGTATAGTTTGTAATCAGTGCTCCAATATTTGTCCTACCGATTGTATTGAATTAACAGGCAAAAAACACCCTGATCCCACAGTTAAAAAGAAAATCATTGATACGTATGACATTAATTTTGAAATTTGCATTCTTTGTGACCTGTGTACAGAGGTATGTCCAACCGAAGCGATTATCATGACCAACAATTTCGAGCTTGCGGAGTATTCACGGGATGAGCTGTTTAAAAACCTCGAATGGTTGGATGAAAATGAGGAGAACATTCGAGAGGAGAACAAGGCATGAGTGGGGAAGTAATGATGTTTCTTGTCCTTGCTACCATCGCTATTTTCGGCGCGTTGGTTATGTTGAATGCTAGTAAAGTCATTCATATGCTGTTAGCTCTGGTATTGACCTTTTTAAGCATAGCAGGACTTTACGTCATGCTATCTGCTGAGTTTGTTGCGGTTGTTCAGGTGTTGATTTATTCAGGTGCGATATCTATCATGATGATCTTTGGCATCATGCTGACCAAACACCATGATGAAGCACAAGAACGGAAATATCGTTCTTCCCAAAGAGGATGGCTTGTTGGCGTAGCTATGGTACTCTTTTTTGGCATCATGTATGCCTTGATTGAAGGCGTAAACTTTGGTGGAACCGCTCTAGACCTTCACGTAGAGAATACAAAACAAATCGGTCTTAGCCTGTATGCTCACTATGTCATTCCATTCGAACTTGTATCCATTGTATTGTTGGTTGCCTTTATTGGTGCAATTCTCCTGGCCAAACGAGAGGAGGATACAGAATGACCGTACATGCGTTTTTATTGCTAGCTGCTGCGTTATTTGCACTCGGATTTTTCGGTGCGTTATCGAAGCGCAATACTGTCATTGTACTCATCAGTATTGAATTGATGTTGAATGCCGTTAACTTAAATTTGGTGGCCTTCAGTAAATTTGGAGTAAACCCTGCGATTACAGGGCAAATCTTCTCCTTATTTTCGATTACAGTAGCTGCGGCGGAAGCGGCTGTTGGATTAGCTATTCTAATTGCTTTGTATCGCAATAAGGCGACCGTTCAAGTAGAAGACATGAATGAAATGAAAGGTTGAGGAGAAGTGAATGAACAGTTGCATATAGAAGGGACTGTGTAATATGACGCAAATTGCTTGGATTGTCCCATTACTTCCACTGATGACGTTTTTGGCATTTTTTATCTTCCGAAAAGCTAAATGGCATTACATGTGTAGCACAGCTGGAATCATTACAACCGGGTTAGCTCTTTTGGGATCGTTTCTCGTTCTAATGGGACAGATGATTGGTGGAAATGGAGGAGCAACCATTAAGTGGCTAACGGTTGGAGATACCACTTTCACAATAGGGTATGTGATCAATCCATTAAATGCCCTCATGCTTGTTATCGTCTCCCTTGTAAGCTTATTGGTTCATATCTATTCAAAAGGATATATGGCTAGAGAAGAAAGACTGGGCACATTTTATGCCTACCTTGGGTTCTTTACCTTTGCAATGCTAGCACTTGTCCTATCTCCGAATCTATTACAGCTCTATTTGTTTTGGGAGCTGGTGGGACTAGGGTCATTTTTATTGATTGGATTTTATTTTCATAAAACCGAAGCGAAGGCAGCCGCTAAAAAGGCATTTCTTATGACCCGTGTCGGGGATGTCGGGCTATTAATTGGCATGATTTTATTGTTTTGGGAGATTGGAAGCCTCGAGTTTAGTGCGATTTTTCAAGCTGTATCGGGGGGCGATATGGACGAGGGAATGGTCACGTTGATTGCTTTGCTTATCTTCGTTGGGGCAGTCGGAAAATCAGGTCAATTCCCACTACATTCCTGGTTACCTGATGCGATGGAAGGGCCAACACCCGTATCCGCACTGATTCATGCTGCTACCATGGTTGCGGCTGGGGTGTATTTAGTAGCAACGCTATACCCTTTATTCGAAGCAAGCGATACAGCCATGTTGGTGGTCGCTATAACAGGAGGGTTTACCGCCATATTTGCGGCGTGTATCGCCATCGTGCAAACCGATATAAAGCGTGTCCTTGCCTACTCCACCGTTTCCCAGCTAGGCTACATGATGCTGGCACTTGGTTCCGCTGGGTATGTAGCAGGCGTCTTTCATTTAACGACACATGCTTTTTTTAAAGCTCTATTATTCCTTGCAGCAGGAAGCGTCATCCATGCGGCACACACTCAACTCATTGGAGAAATGGGAGGGCTGTGGAAGCGGATGAAGGGAACAGGGTGGTTATTTTTAATCGGTACGCTCGCCATTGCTGGAATGCCATTATTCTCAGGATTCTTCAGTAAGGAAGAAGTACTGCTAGCAGCTTGGAATGAGGGCCATTATGTACTCTTTACCCTAGCTTTAATCACGGCCTTTTTAACGGCATTTTACATGTTCCGATTATTTTTCTTAGTCTTCATGAGCAAAAAAATTATCCCTTATAAGAGGCGGAAGAAGATTCTTGAATCACCTCGCGTGATGATCATGCCTATGGTTGTGTTAGCTTTTCTTGCTGTTGGCGCTGGTTATATCAACACTAGTTGGTATGGTCCTTTTCTTGGGGAATGGTTGGCTTCTGGAAATGAATATATCACGTTTCACCACCATGAAGGGGCAGGATGGCTGATGGCAGTAACCACACTCATGACGTTCCTTGGTATTTGGTTGGCGTATGGGATGTATCAAAAGGAAAAAATCGATCGCAACTATTTGCCAGAAGCGTTTCCTGGTGTGTATGAGGCGGTTTTCAATGGATTTTTTGTAGATGCGGTGTATCAACGAACGTTGGTATTGGCTACAAAAGGAGTTGGCATCGTCGGGGTATGGGTGGAAACTTACATCATTCAAGGGATTCTCGACCTCATAGAAGACGTCACGATTCTAGTAAGCAAGCTAGCCTCCAAACTACAAAACGGACAGGTTCAAACGTATGGAACGATGGTTGGCGTTGGACTTGTTGTATTATTGCTGATCGGGCTTATGCAAGGGAGGTACTTTTAAATGGGCTGGTTAACGTTACTCGTCTTTTCTCCAATGGTTGGAATTCTGTTGTTAATACTCGTACCATCCACACAGGATAAGCTGCAAAAAAGGATAGCTGTCAGTTGTTCCATCCTTCCTTTGTTATTGGCGTTGATCGTGTATCAGCAATTTCACAGTGGGGCGAACTTATCACTTAGCATTCCGTGGATATCCTTTGGACAGTACCCGTTCCTCTATACAATTGAGTACGATTTAGGAGTCAGTGGCTTTTCGTTAGTATTGATCATATTAACAGCCGTTTTAATGGTCGTGTCGATGGTGACAGCCACGATGCAAATCGATAAAGCTTGGAAACAGTATGCTCTCCTTACCCTTTTACTTGAAATCGGCATACTCGGCGTATTTGCATCCCAAAATCTCATTTTATTTTTCATATTTTTTGAGCTCACCCTTGTTCCGATGTTTTTACTCATTGGAAGGTGGGGCGGTTTTGAAAAAGAAAGAGCAGCATACAGTTACCTTCTCTATAACGGGGTTGGTTCCGCCATTTTACTAATCGTCATGGTTGTATTGTTTGCCAATGTAGGCAGCACTAACTATGAAGCAATAGCGAATGCATCGCTAAGCGAAGAGTTGAGCATGGGATTGTTGATTGCGTTACTCCTTGCATTTGGCGTGAAACTACCTATTGTCCCATTACACACATGGATGGTCCGCGTTCATGTGCAAGCACCGCCTGCTTTAGTGATGATTCATGCTGGCGTGTTGTTGAAGATTGGTGCCTACGGTTTGATGCAGTTTGGAATTGGCTTTTTCCCAGCCGCCTTTCAAGACGTCGCACCACTCCTTGCCATATTAGGGTTAGTCAATCTACTTTATGGGGCATGTATAGCCTTCGTACAAAAAGAACTACGTAGCATCTTCGCCTATTCTAGTATCTCTCACATGGGAATCGTGTTATTAGGAATTGCGGCTATGAATGAAGCTGGATTGCAAGGAGCAATGTTTCAAACCGTCTCCCATGGATTGATTGCAGCGCTTGTCTTTTTCCTAATCGGAGTGCTCAAGGCGAAAACAGATACAACCCATATGAGGCGTTTAGGTGGACTATCCAGAACCATGCCTGTAACAGCAGGTGTACTATTAGCGGTTGGATTAGCTTCTCTTGGATTACCAGGCATGAGTGGTTTCGTTAGTGAATTTATGACGTTTCTTGGGATATTTGAATCCATGCCTGTTATCGCAGCCATCGGTACAATCGGGATCATTCTTACAGCTGCTTATATTTTAAGAGCGATAATGGACATAACCTTCGGAAAAGAAGTGCTACCCCAGGATGGAGTAATGGATTTGCAGGGGAAAGAATGGATTCCTGTCAGCATCATGCTTGGATTGATCGTTCTCATTGGTGTGTTTCCTACCTCCTTGACCCATTCCATCCAAACCAGTGTGGAAGCAATCGTGCTTAGGATAGGAGGGTAACGAGATGGACATGGAAACGTTACTTGCATACGACTGGGGGATAATGGCCCCTGAATTTACGATTATTATCGTTGCGACTTTGTTATCGCTAATGGATCTTTTTTTACCTAATCATTTTCCACGTAAATGGTTCAGTGCTTTTGCAGCGATGGCGGTTCTGTTAGCATTCGTCTTCACTATAGGTCAGCTTGGCCAGGAAGCGAACATGATTTTATATGATACGTATCGCTTGGATTTATTCGCTACAAGCTTTAAGCTTCTTCTCCTTATTGGAGCTGGGTTAGTGCTAAGCTTAGCTGCATCATATCAACGAAAGCAGGACCAAGGAGAGTTCTATTACTTACTTTTAACTGCGCTGCTTGGAGCAATGATGATGGCTTCCAGTGCCGACCTCATTACACTGTTTGTCGGACTTGAACTATTATCCATCGCCTCGTATATTTTAGTTGGTTTGGATAAGCACGCTTTGAAATCAAATGAAAGTGCCATGAAATACGTGATTAATGGTGGCATATCGACGGCGATTACATTGTTTGGCTTTAGTTATTTATATGGGTTAACGGGCAGCACGCAATTGACGACGATTTCCGAAATATTACCTTCGTTAATCCGAACACCCGCGCAAGGATTAGTAATCATGGCGTTTATCATGACGTTTGTCGGCCTTGCTTTTAAAATTTCTACGGTACCATTTCATATGTGGACACCAGATGTATATGAAGGAGCACCGATTCCCGTTACAGCTTTTTTGAGTATCGTTTCAAAAGCAGCAGGGTTCATAATCATTTTGAGGGTCTTCCTAACACTCTTTGGTGCATTAGAGGGATTAAGCCTGAATGAGACATTTATGCAGTCCATGTCGCTTTGGATTGGTGTGCTAGCTGCGATTACCATGGTCCTTGGAAATATCCTTGCTTTACGACAACACAACATGAAGCGGCTATTCGCCTATTCAAGTGTCGCTCATGCCGGGTACTTACTCGTCCCGCTCGTAGCACTCTCAACGCTGACGCTTGAAAATATTTGGTTCTACCTACTCGTGTACATGTTCATGACAGCAGGGGGATTAGCTGTAATCTTCGTACTTTATGAAAAACACGGGACACTCGATTTAGAAATGTTCACTGGCTTGTATAAACGCTCCCCGGCTTTAGCGATACTGATGACCATTTTCTTACTATCGTTAGCAGGGATACCAGGGACAGCTGGATTTATAGGAAAGCTGAACATCATACTAGGGGCACTCAGCACAGATCCAGCTCCAATCATTTTGGTAAGTATCATGATTGCAGCGACTGTCCTATCCTACGTGTTTTATTTTGGTATTCTCGTTCAGATCTATTTCCGAAGCAATCCATTTCCAGTAACCATCAAGCTACCAATTGTAATGAAAACAACACTATGGATATGCGCCATTGCCATAGTAGGCTTAGGTATATTCCCAAATATCGCCCTCGACTTTTATCATCACCATGTCGATTTATTTCAAATAACAGAGATGCTTTGGTTGAGTGAATAAGGATGAGTATTATGCTCATCCTTTTTTTATTGTCTAGGAAATGATGAACGCAGCAACTGATATACGTAGGTAAGCGGGCGCTTGCGCTTTTGATTACGTCCAGCTCCAGAGCCCAGCGACTAGCAAACTTCCTGCACCTCCTTACGATAAGTCAACATCGAATCGTTACCGATCATCGTGTTTCCTTTATCTCAAAAGTAGTTAGAGGAAGTTCGATTAAAATCGCTACGTCACGTAGCAACATTGAACCAACCCACATCGTGTGGGCAGCAGTTTGTACGTCGCTACCAAGGCGCTTGCGCTTTTGATATTATCGAAATCGTTCGAACACCTTAACTGTACAGGTTTAGTGTCAATATAAAAAAGGTATAGATTAACAACACACCGAGTTAGATTGACATTTGCGGTTCACCGTGGCAAGGTTTTACTAGTGAACTTTGTCGATATTTCCCCGGCAATAATTAGCGAAATTGGCATATTTTCAAGAGGAACAATGCTAATGTGTCGAAGCCGTATGTCACTATTGTAGAAAGGTGTGGAGGAAGTCATGGATGCAGTGGGATATCAATCGTTAACAAATATGATTTCTCATATTATTTTTATTATGATTACATGGCGTTTGCTACAATCCATTAATCTCGATGGTCTTATTAAAAAAGGAAAAGTTTTTGAAGCACGCCTTTTGTTAATTTTTCTTACCATTACAATTGGAACGGCTGTGAGTAATTTCTTTTTAGATTACCTGCAATGGTCAAAAAATCTACAGTTCCTATTGTAAGATATAAAAGAAGAAGGGTTACGCTAAGCGACGTATCCCAAAAGGTAGCTTGACTCTCATGGTTTTTGCGTATGATTTGTCGAATAACCGCTAGATTTTTGGGGTATGTTTTCACCCTCTCCCGCTCATAATGGGAATATGATTTTTTCCAAGGGGAGAGTGAATACAATGAAACATTTTGCTATTATATTCATCATTATCTTATTGCTTCAACCTCATTTATTTCTAGCCGCACAATCCAAACGCACTTCACCATTACAACCACTGACTGATATCACAGATTTTATTAAAAATCATAACCTAGAAGTGGGGACATGGGAAGTTACAATGAAGAAGGACATTCACCAAGATGAAATGTCCTACTACAAAGAAATGCTTCAAACACAATATCCTCACATGACCATCAAAGAAACGGAAAACGAGAAGAGTAAAAAATTCGTTTTCACGAACCATCAAAAAAAATCTCAATTTGTCGAAAAGTTTATTATGGTTGTATCTAAAGAAATGCAATCATATGCTCAAATCCTTTATGTTGCAACGGGTGACGAATGGAATGAGAGCACAAAATCAAACTTTATGCCTAGACTAAATCAGCTAAAATCTGCTATTTTTCAAGAAAATACCACAATATTCACTTGTGTGAAAACAGAATACAATGGTATTATTGATGGTGTTTTATTGCTTGAAAAATTTAGTACCAGATTACAAATCGAAGAATTGCAAATACTAAAAGAAGAAGATTTTATATCAGTCACAGGATTAACAAAAAAATGGAGCCAGGCGATTCCATATGGAGATCAGGGTTCAATGAATGTTCAGTTTGCATTACGCGAAGGAATGGGCGCAAAGACAACCCTCACATTTGGAACGCCAGTCATTACGAATGAATATTAATATAGAGAAAATGGACGCGGAGGGGAATGACCTTGGAAAAAATCATCGTCCGCGGTGGCGGCCAGCTCACGGGCACCGTTAAGGTAGAAGGTGCAAAAAATGCTGTTCTGCCTGTCATCGCAGCAAGCCTAATTGCTAGTGAAGGAAAAAGTATCCTTAAAGAAGTACCCGCTCTCGCTGATGTAACTACAATTAGTGAAGTAATGCGATATATGAATGCAGATGTAGACATTAATCAAAATACTGTAACGATTGACGCATCTAGAGAGCTGACAACAGAAGCACCGTTTGAATATGTTCGTAAAATGAGAGCATCGTTCCTTGTATTAGGACCACTATTAGCTCGTTACGGACACGCAAAGGTTGCACTTCCAGGTGGATGTGCAATTGGTTCAAGACCGATTGACCAGCACCTTAAGGGCTTTGAAGCAATGGGTGCAAAAGTTAATGTAGGAAATGGATTTATCGAAGCGTACGCGGAAGGACGTCTTCAAGGCGCCCGTATTTATTTTGACGTACCAAGTGTTGGAGCAACCGAAAACGTTATGATGGCCGCTGCTCTTGCCGAAGGAAAAACAGTGCTAGAAAACTGTGCAAAAGAGCCAGAAATCGTTGACCTTGCAAACTACTTGAACAAAATGGGTGCAAAAGTTATTGGTGCTGGTACGGAAACAATTCGTATCCACGGTGTAGAAAAATTAACTGGCGCAGAGCACACAATCATTCCAGACCGAATTGAGGCTGGAACATTCATGGTGGCCGCAGCGATCTCAAAAGGAAATGTGTTAGTAAAGAACGCTGAGCTAGAACACGTTCGTTCACTTGTTGCCAAAATGGAAGAAATGGGTGTCATCATTCAAGAAGAAGAAGATGGCCTTCGCGTCATCGGTCCAAAAAAATTAAAAGCCGTTGACATTAAGACGATGCCGCACCCTGGATTCCCAACAGATATGCAATCACAAATGATGGCCTTGATGCTACAAGCGCATGGTACTAGTGTGATCACAGAAACTGTATTCGAAAACCGTTTTATGCACGTAGAGGAATTCCGTCGCATGAACGCACACCTGAAAATTGAAGGTCGCTCTGTCATTGTAGAAGGTCCATCCGACCTACAAGGAGCAGAAGTTGCCGCAACAGATTTACGCGCAGGTGCAGCACTCATTCTAGCTGGTCTAGTCGCAGATGGATATACTCGCGTGACAGAACTGAAACACCTTGACCGCGGATATGTAGATTTTGCTGAAAAACTAAGAGGCCTTGGCGCCGACGTCGAACGCATCAACGAACCCGCAGCCGAAGAAATGGAACCAACAACAGACGTGAAATCATCACTATCATCATAAACAAGATGAACAATACGACTTCTCATTTGAGGAGTCGTATTTTTTTATAGTTTTTTGATGGAGAGAGCATGGGGAGAGAGTGCAAGTTGTGATGAGGGATATTGGATAGGGAGCGAGCATAAATGGAATGGGAGAGCTCATAAAGCAAGGGAAGAGAGCGCATAAAGCAAAGGGAAGAGAGCAAAAGCAGTAATGGGAGCGCATAAATGGATGGGGAGAGCGCATAAAGCGAAGAGAAGAGAGCAAAAGCGGTAATGAGAGCGAATAAGTGGGAAGAACAGAGCATAAGCTAGAGGGGCAACAAATAGTATCATCAGAACATTATATAATGATAGAAGGTCATACATTTACATAAACCAGTTGATACTGGACCTGAAATAGGGGGGTTACTAGATTGAATTGAAGGAATAGTAAATCTCCTCATCCCACTCAACTCTCACAGATAACCCACTATATCTACCATCTACTAATAGGACCAAGTCCTAAGTTCGAACCCCTGCCACAAATCCCGGCACTCCCCTCCAAAAGCAACTCCCCACTCCCTCAACCAACTTCCCCAATTTTTTTTCATCACAAAAAGTTCTATCATTCCCACTTTATGTATAGAAATGTTAGTAGAGTAACTAGATAGGAAAGGGGCGTCTTCATGAAAAGGTTGAAAGGACCCGGGCTTATTTTTATTAGCACGTTGGTCACCATTATTCTCGTACTACCTACATTAATCGTTGTACCATTTATCGGATCGAACAAAGAGGAACAGGTCATGCCTGTGAGCACGAATGAAGTGGCAACAGAGCAGGACTTTAATCTAGCGGAAGGGTCTTCATTAGACGTAGCTGTCCTCCGCTCGAGTTCTAACCAAGTGGATGAAGTGCCTTTAGAAGTGTACGTCTCCAGGGTAGTTGCATCAGAAATGCCAGCTGACTTTGAGTTAGAGGCGTTAAAAGCGCAAGCACTTGCAGCAAGAACCTATATTGTAAGGTACCTTACCAATGAGAAGGCAACACTTGAAGGCGGAGCTCATGTGACAGATACAATTCAACACCAAGTGTACAAAAATGATGAAGAGCTTCGCACCATCTGGGGCACAGATTATGATTGGAAAATGAATAAGATTGAGCAAGCTGTGGCTAAGACGCAAGGGGAAGTGCTTACCTATAAAGAAGAGCCGATTTTTGCAGCCTTTTTCTCCACTTCTAATGGTTACACAGAGAATTCAGAGGATTATTGGCCAAATGAATTTCCGTATTTACGAAGTGTTGAAAGTCCATGGGATGCTGAATCACCAAAATACATGGATCAAAAGGTATTCACAAAAACAGAAATCGAGGCAGGGTTACAAGTGTCAGTTCCAGCTGATGAACCTATTTTGTCCAATGTAAAAAAGACGGAAAGCGAACGTGTCTCGGAAGTAACCGTTGGAGGCAAAACATTCACAGGACGTGAAATTCGGGAAGCGCTTGATTTAAAATCTTCTGATTTCACCGTAAAGTATAAAAATGATCATATTATTTTTACGACAAAAGGATATGGGCATGGGGTTGGAATGAGTCAGTACGGTGCAAACGGCATGGCTCAGGAAGGCAAAACGTATGAAGAGATTCTATCCCACTATTATCAAGGGATTGCGATTTCTAAAGTGGATGATTTCTTACCAAAAATAGCAGCAAAGTAAATTAGTATGCATAAGTTTTTCGATTTGTCGAATGATAAGTGTAAAAATTTTTTATAAAAAATGTATAGTTCTTCCTCTTTCTGTTCAGAATGGTTCTTGAGGTGATGATGAAATGAGAGAGGAAGAAAACAAAAGCGTTTCAAAAAACAATTGGAAACGTGTTTTCCGTAAAAAATGGTTTTTCCCTAGTGTCTATTTGATCACGGCAGCGTTGCTTTTAGCAGGAGTGGTTTGGTACCAAAATTCTTCTACCAACGACCAAGCTGAACAACCAGATGCATCAAATGACACCGACAGTATTGAGTACTCTTATGATGGCGAAGATTCTGCACCAGTAATGGAGCAATCCGAAAATTTAGCAATGCCGCTCAAAGAACGTGAAGAAGTTGTCATCAAAACAAAGTTCTATGATTTTGACGCAAGTCAGGAAGAGAAAGAACAAGCACTCGTATTTTACCACAATCGCTACCATCAAAGTAATGGCATTAGTATCGCTAGAGAAGATGGAGAAACGTTTGACGTAACTGCTTCAGCAAGTGGAACCATTACAGAAGTAAAGGAAGACCCATTATTTGGTCAATTAATCGAGATTTCACATGACAGTGATGTAACAACGAAGTACATGAGCCTTGGCGACGTACTAGTTGAAGCAGGCGCTGAAGTGAAACAAGGTGATGTGATTGGTACAGCTGGTCAAAACCTTGCTGGAAAAGATAATGGTGTTCACCTAGATTTCGAAGTACGTAAAGGTGAAACAGCATTAAATCCTGAGGAATACTTCAACCAACCTTTAAATAAGCTTCAAGAAGCAGAGGAACCTGAAGATCAACAAGGTCAAGAATCTGCAACGGAAGAGACTGATGAAGGTGCTGGTCAAAAATTAAATGAAGATGACCAAAAAAGTGGTGAAGATCAGGATCAAGGAACAGACGAAGAAGATGCTGAACAAGGCCAAGAAGGTAACGACACTGAGCAACCAACAGAAGATAGCGAATCTTCCATTTCTATGATGAACACATAATAGAACCCAACTCCGAGTCTCTTGGCTCGGGGTTTTTCTATGTTTACGTTTAAGTCTATTAAGGAGCCAATGAGCTTTTATCTCAACACCAATCCGCAAATTCTTATTTTCTGCAAACCCTATTTTGTCGAAAAAGAACTTGTTTTGTTGAATGGATACTAATATTTCAGAAAATTTGTTACGTTATATTTATATACTTTAATCTTTATTACATAGAAAGAAGGTATTTGTATAGATGAATACGGTGACAATTCTTAAAGATGCCCAATCTTCTAATCTTTCCTTATATACCTTTTCTCATTTAGTGCCGTCTATATGCGATAATGAAGAAGGTACGCAACTAATGCGAGATTATTGCTTACAATCCAACAGCCCTGAGGCTCGTTATCACAGTCTTGAATTTTTTCTTATGAATGGATATGGAGCGGAATTCATAAAGCTACTACATGAAAATAAATATTCATCCAATCTCTATGATCAAATATGGGCCCAATTGTATGAGCTGTTGAGTAAAATAGAGAAAAAAGAAATGCTTAGTGATGAAGTATTCATAGAACTAGAGAAAGTAGCTCCTTTATCCGATGAACAAACATGTGTCATTCTGTTCATCAAATTGTATTGTTTTTATGACATGAATCGGCTTGATGTAATCGATAGTTTAACAAATGAGATATATTCGAGAATAGAAGTGCTAGAACCCTCTATTTTAAAAGATTCCTTACTATTTCGCTTAAATGAGGTACTGCAACGTTATCATTGGAGACGAAATGAACTCATTCTTTCACGAAAGTATGGCTATAAAATCATCAAACAAAAAAATATATCGCTTAATCGGAAATGCAAGACTCATCAATGCTTGGGCTTGAGTTACCTCTATGATAGCTACGATCAGGCTATGTTTCATTTGAAGCAAGCCAGAAATATTGCGGAACGATATAGCTTGAAGGATCAAGAATACTATATATCTCAACAAAATATTCCTTTTGTAAGTGCTTATCATCATAGAGTAGAAGGTATTACCTCTAAAGAACCTTCTGAACAAGCGCATATCGCTCTAGCAAAAGGAGATTATCAAGAAGCTAGAATAATTTTATCCTCCTTTCAAACTTTAACCTCATTTCAGATGTACTATTTAGGAATAGCCACACAAAATCACCATTTATTTATCAAATCGTATAACAAATTTGTAAATGAAAACAGCCACCACTTCTTTGCCCGCTTACCACTAAGGGAATTAAAGAAGATGGAATGAGACAAGGGGACAGGTTCGTCGTCTCATGATGAATGGAGAGAGAGGGTAATATATTAAGTAACCAAAATATTGAATCGAAGGCAGGACAATGTCTTGTACCTTCAACCTATAAGAGAGACATGCTCCTAGTATTATTGGAGCGCGTCTCTTTTTTGTGAGAGATGGGATGCGGGGACAGGTCCCTCATCCCAAAGTGCGACCTGTCCCCGCATCCCATTTCGTGTTTCCTTTATCTCCTACGGCTCAGTCCAGTACATACGTTGCTAATCGAACGCTTGCGCTGTTGTTCTAACATAGCCAATAATCATGCCGATATTAACAGTACTTTTATGAAAAGGAGAGAGCAGATGAAAGCAAAAGGGAAATCATTGCTCTTATGTTTACTACTCATCAATGTCATAACATGGCCGACTATTGGATATATTCTTATAAAGAAAAGAATAATGAGCACTTGCTTTCGGATGGATCTAATAAGTGAGACGAAGGGACAGGTCCCTCGTCTCAAGCGATATAGAGAAGGTAAGAAGACTGGGACGAGGAACCTGTCCCCGCGTCCCAATTTATTGTGGGATGAGGAACCTGTCCCCCCCATCCCATTCGAAAAAAATGAGAATAATTGCTTGTCATCCCTTGTCCCTCACGACATTTTAAGCATAAACCTTTCTGGTGGCACATAACCTGTTACAAACCGAGCAATCAGGAAGGTTTGAGGTGAGAGGGAGAGGGTTCTTATCAAACAAAGAAGCGTTTTTAACATCGTATCTGCCCTTTACACATACTCTATACGTTACCACCTTGTCTCATTTCACACCTTTGATATCCAATGATCAGGAGGCGAGTGGTGTGCACGATTACATCAAAGAACGTACTATCAAGATTGGGAAATATATCGTGGAGACGAGAAAAACCGTTCGAGTTATTGCAAAGGAGTTTGGTGTATCCAAAAGTACCGTTCACAAAGATTTAACAGAACGTTTACCCGAAATCAATCCGGAATTGGCAAACGAAGTAAAAGAAATTTTGGACTATCATAAAGCGATTCGACATCTTAGAGGTGGTGAAGCAACGAAGAACAAATATAAGTTAAAACCGGTGAAGGAGGAGCCTGCAAATACGGCCGGATAACTCGATATCCCTCTAAATACCTATTTCTTTCGATAGAGGAACTTTTTTCTCCGTATATGACAAAATTTGTTGAAATATGTGATAAAATATATGATTAGAAGAATACTGATATCGGAGACTTAAGTTTCTAGCAGGGAGGATCAACGACACATGTTTGCAAGGGATATCGGAATTGATCTTGGTACGGCCAATGTTTTAATTCATGTTAAAGGAAAAGGTATTGTCTTGAACGAGCCATCTGTTGTAGCAATGGATCGCACGTCAGGTAAAGTTCTTGAAGTCGGGGATGCAGCTCGAAAAATGGTAGGACGTACACCTGGCAATATTGAAGCAATCCGACCTCTAAAAGATGGCGTCATTGCTGATTTTGATGTTACAGAAGCCATGCTTAGACATTTTATAAATAAAATTAATGTACGGGGCTTTTTGTCTAAGCCTCGTATGTTGATATGTTGTCCAACAAATATCACAAAAGTGGAACAGAAAGCCATCAAAGAAGCTGCCGAAAAAAGTGGCGGTAAACGTATTTTCTTGGAAGAAGAACCGAAAGTAGCTGCTATTGGTGCAGGTATGGATATTTTTCAACCAAGCGGTAATATGGTCATCGACATTGGTGGCGGAACCACAGACGTAGCTGTTTTATCTATGGGGGATGTTGTAACAGCAGCATCCATTAAAATGGCCGGTGATAAATTCGATAATGAGATCCTTCAATATATTAAAAAAGAATATAAACTACTGATCGGAGAACGTACAGCGGAAGACATTAAGATTAATGTAGCAACTGTGTTCTCCAAATCACGTAGTGAAGAAATCGATATACGTGGCCGTGATATGGTATCTGGTTTACCGCGTACGATTACGGTATATTCTGCTGAAATTGAAGAAGCATTGAAGGAATCGGTTTCAGTCATTGTGCAATCTGCAAAACAAGTACTAGAACGTACACCACCAGAGCTATCTGCTGATATTATTGATCGCGGCGTTATTTTAACGGGTGGTGGAGCGATGCTTCATGGCCTAGATCAATTGTTGGCTGAAGAGCTAAAGGTACCTGTACTCGTTGCAGAGGAACCAATGAACTGCGTTGCAAAAGGGACAGGCATTATGCTTGAGAATATAGACAAGCTTCCGAAAAACTACATTATGTAAAAAGGAAGAGGAGGTACGTACCCTTGCTTAGAGGATATTACACAGCTGCATCTGGTATGCTAGCGCAACAACGTCGTCAGCAAGTATTAAATAATAATCTATCAAATATGTCTACACCAGGTTATAAACAAGACCAGGGTTCCATGAGAGCATTCCCTGAGATGCTCATTGAACGTATGGAATCAAAGGATCTCCCTACAAAAAATAACCTGAATCTACCGGTTCGTTCTGAAGTTGGTAGTATGAACACAGGCGTATATATGCAGGAAACCAAACCTGAATTTGAGCAGGCAGCTTTACGGGAGACAGGTATAGGGACAGATATTGCCTTATTAAACGGTAATGTTCCTGGTGAAAATGGTGGATTGTTTTTTACCATTCAAAATGAAGACGGAGAAGCGCGTTATACTCGTAACGGTAATTTCACTGTGGACGGGGAAGGCTTTTTAACGACGAAGCAAGGAAGTTACGTACTAGACCAAGGTGGAGATCCTATCCAAACAGGCGGCGTGGAATTTGACGTCACAGAAGAGGGAATTCTAGAAGCTAATGGACAAGCGATTCCTCTTGGCATTTCTTATACAAATGATGCAACTCAAATGGTGAAAGAGGGCAATGCGAATTTCAGCTTTAATGGGGAAGAGGGACAAGCACCTGTTAATGCACGAAATGTTGCAGGAGTTACATTTAATACAAGACAAGGCTCCTTGGAACGATCCAATGTAGATCCGGCTAAGACAATGACCGAAATGATGAGCTCCTATCGCTTATTTGAGACCAATCAGAAGGTATTGAAAGCATATGACCGTAGTATGGACAAGGCCGTTAATGAAATTGGAAGAGTTCGATAAGGAGGGTGCTTAAATGCTTCGATCATCCATGCAGTCAGCAGTGACGATGGGACAACTTCAGCAAAAATTAGATATCATAGGTAATAACTTATCTAATGTGAATACACCAGGGTATAAGAGTCGCGAGGCTGACTTTTCCTCCTTGTTAGTCCAACAAATGGACAACCTCGATAAAGAAGGGGAAAATGCCAACCGAGTCACACCTGATGGAATCCGTATAGGTTCTGGTGGTTATTTAGCTGGAACAGAGATGGATTTATCCCGCGGACCAATCAGTCAAACAGACCGACCATTGGACGTTGCTCTGAGACAAGATAACCACATGTTCCAAGTACAAATGAACAACAATGGAGCAATTGAAACGCACTATACACGTGACGGATCGTTTTCCTTTTCAGCGAATGAAGATGGAAGTGTGAGTTTAGTGACATCGAATGGAAATCCTGTATTAGGGGAGAATGGTCCGATAAGATTGGATGGAAACTTCGATTCCTTCTCGATCCAACAAAATGGGTCGATTATGGTGGCTCGAAATGGGGAAGTAGCCCAGCAGGAAGCGCAAATTTCTGTCGTGGAAGCGGTTCGTCCTCGCCTCTTACAAGCAGAAGGACAAAATAGACTCTCCATTCCACAAAATGTGGACTTTAATGAAGCGGAGATTCTTACTAATGTAGCACCGGAGAACAATTCTATGCAGCAAGGGGCTCTTGAGCAATCCAACGTAGACCTTGCCAAACAGTACACGGATATGCTCACAACACAACGAGCTTATCAGTTTAATAGTCGAGCCATCTCAACAGGTGACCAAATGATGGGCTTAATCAATAATTTACGTTAAAATGAACATAACGGAAACGATTAATAAGGAGTCTCTAGTTATGCCTGAAAAAAAGAACCAAAGTGAAGCGACAAGTCGCGCCGAACGACGGGAAGAAAAGCAAAAGGAAAGTACAGCAAAACCTAAAGCGAAGCCAGTTAAAAAAGAAAAGAACAACAAAGAAGCTAGTAAAAAGCAAAAAACGAAAAAAGAACGTCGTCGTTTGATTCCGATTTGGTTGCGTATCATCATCGTTCTTTTAATTTGTGCATTAGCTTTACTTGCTGGTGTAATGATTGGGTACGGCGTGATTGGTGAGGGAAATCCCCTTGATGCCTTGAAACTTGAGACTTGGGAACATATTATTGATATCGTAACCCGAGAACAATAAGGAGGATTTCCATGCTAGATATCGAGCAAATCAAAGAAATTATTCCACATCGCTATCCATTCTTACTCGTTGATCAAATAACAGAGCTTGAAGAAGGACATCGTGCCGTTGGGAAAAAGAATGTCACCATTAATGAGCCATTCTTCCAAGGCCACTTCCCAAGTTACGCGGTAATGCCAGGAGTACTAATTGTAGAAGCGCTAGCCCAAGTAGGCGCTGTAGCTATGTTGAAGAAAGAAGAAAACCAGGGTCGCCTGGCCTTCTTTACTGGAATTGATAAATGTCGTTTTAAACGTCAAGTAACACCAGGAGATACACTTACACTAGAAGTGGAAATCATCCGCGCCAAAGGAAGCATCGGCAAAGGAAAAGCTACAGCAAAAGTAGAAGATCAACTAGTATGCGAAGCTGAAATCATGTTCGCACTTGGTGAAAAAGAAGAATAGAACGATGAAACCGTCCTTTGTAGGGCGGTTTTTTTATCGTCTAGGAAATTAAAAAAATGTTGGCTTGTGCATAACTAAGTAAGTTTTAGAGGCCACGTCCAGCTCCAGCATTTTTGTGTTAGTAAGTAAGAAAAAACATATCTTCCTGCATAAGCATTACCATTCTAGCGAACCCTAACAGAAGGAAATAATCTTATTACTAAGGAGGAAAAAACATGAATAAGAAACTATTACTTAAATTAGGTAGTTCAGTACTGGCGCTATCATTAGTTGCTGCTTGTGGTCAGCAAGAGGAAGCTCCAGAAGAAGGAGATAATCAGGAAGAAGAACAAATGCAAGAAGAAGAAGGTAATGGTGGCGGCGAAGACCAAGGTGATGAAGCGGAAAAGAGCGAAGAAAGCATGAGTGAAGAGGAAATGAATGAAGAACAAAATGAAATGATGAATGAGGAAGAAGAGGGTAATGGCGGAACAGAAGGAGATAGCGAGGAAGATCAAGAAGAGAAAAAAGGGTCTGGGGCGTAGACACTCATTTTCAGGAGTGAAAGCAAACATAACGATAAATAAACAAGCAATTCTAACCTATACCACATCCAAAACCACACACAAATAATGAAGAGATTAGCATATGTACACAAATTCATACCAAGCACACTCATTCTGTTCATCACATACAAAAGCCCAGCTCATAATTGCTGGGCTTTCTCATATTTGAAGATCAATTACAATGCCGAGAGTAGGATGAGTGTTAGGGTATTCGGAAGATTGATTTGTAACTCTGGTATGGTCGCTTTGATCAAGATTGCGGCCTTTTTTAATTTCAGATGCATGTTTTGGTGATGGAGTTCCGGCAGAGCTGTTTTGATTGTCGTACTTATGTACAAAGCTCAAAGAATGGTCTCCTTTATATTTTAGTATAATTCTAACAATTATATAATCGTAAATACATAGTCTAAAACTCTTATATTACAAATGTGTTACAATTGGTTAAATAACCCAGAAGCTTACAAATTTCGACATAATTCTCTTTTGTTCTCTAGTACAATTGTATCAATCAAAGGTATTAAAAAGGGAGTATATGTCGAATGAATAAAACCAAACGCAAAAGAAAAGAGAATAGAGAAACATACACAATCACAGATGATACAATGGGAATCTTCTGGAATGATGATCCTTATTATTCTTCTAAAATACTTGAGCCGAATAAAGTTATTTTGTGTCGTAAATCCCCCATTCAAATCATCAGCCAATCATGTATCATGAATGAATCAACATTAGACAAGCGACGTAAGGATATGGAAAGTACACTTCAATCTAATTCGAAATTACCCATCGCAATAAATCCTGAAGCCCACCTATATTTCTTCCCAACTCGTTCACCGCGGAGTGTGTATTGTAATTGGATAGCATTTTATCATGTGTTGGCTTACGATGAGAATAAAGAAGAAAGTTTAATTATCTTCAGTGATCAAACAAAAGTAAAATTAACTACACCAGGTCTTTCTCTCCAAAAGCAAATGCACCGAACAGCTATGGGGATTGTGATGTATATGAAGGAATCTTTTTCAAGTCCTGCTGATTCCGGCGTATTTATGGATGCATGGGCAATAAGCAGAAGTGAATCCAGTATCTAACATTTTTATGGATACTAAGGATGATTTCACCTTTATTATCTTCAAAAAAGTAAACTTCATAGTTAATGAAGCCGATAAAAGAATGAAGAGCTATAACTATGAACAAGAAAAGGGGAATCCATTCTATGAAACATTCGAAGACGATGTTATCCATCTTAGCAACTTCCATGCTTACGCTATCGACACCAGTTGTAGCGTTTGCTGAAAGTGATCATGCCAAAAACGATCAAGTTAAACAACAGACCGAGGGCAATTCCAAATGGGAAAACAAAAAGGAAAATCAGTTAAAACAAAAAGAGGAGTTAGCGGAAAAACTTGCAGAAAAGCGCAAACAGGCTGTTGAAAATCGTATGGATACGTTACATAGATGGCTAGATAGAATTGAAACACATACGGAAAAGATTGAAGATCAAATGGAAGACTATTTTGATGAAGACAATGACGATAAAGATGAGGAAGAAGAACAAGAACAAGAGGCTCCTGAATCAAATGAAGACGAAGAATCAGAAGAGTCAACAGATTCTGATGAAAGTGAAGAAGAGTCAGAAGAAGCTCCAGAGTCCGATGAAAGTGATGAAGAAGAAACTCAAACTTCAGAGGAAGAGGAGTCTAGCGATGAAGAGCAGTCCTCCCTTGTGGAATCTTATCAGCAGGTAACGGCAGAGCAGGATATTGTCGCTGCTGAGGAAGAAGAAGAATCTGAATCAGAGGCAGGATCGGAAGAAGAAGGCGACTCTGATGAAGAAGAAGAATCCAACGAAGACGAAGATGAAAATGAAGAAGACAAAGAATCCGATGACGAAGGTGAAGAAGAAGCTGAGGAAGAAGATAACGAAGAAGAAGTTGTAGATCCTGAAGAGGAAAAAGAAGAAGAGGAAGAGTTAGAGGGCTATGACGAACGTGCGAAGAGCTTTTCTGGGAAGCTAAAAGCCCAAACCCACAAGCTAGATGCAGTAGAGAAACATATGAATCACTTAAACGATTGGATGCAAAAGAAGTTGGGTGCAGATGCTAGTCTAGAACCGATTGAGGAAGTGGAAGAGCGTATCGCTTCTTTACGAGAGGATGTAGCAGAAGCGCAGGAAGAACTTGCAGAGTACCAAGCTGAAATGAAAGAAGAAGTAGAAGAAGATAAGGAAGACCAAAAAGAGTTCGAAAATAAGGAAGAGGTTGAAACGGATAAAGTCTGGAATGTAGCATTCAACACGGATCTTTCTCAATCCATGGTGGATGATCTTGGCTTTTATGTATTTGATGAAGCAATGAACGCGGTACCAGTTGATGTACAATATAATGAAGAAACGCGTTCGGTTGAACTACGCCCAGAGAAGAATTATGATTCTGGCAAATCTTATACACTATTCATCGCTAAAGATAGCAAATCCCAAGACAATCTAACCTTGAAAAATGCTGTAAAAATGGATTTTTCCGTTAAATAAGGTAAGACTAAGAGAGCCTCTCTGCACATGGTGCGGAGGGGCTTTTTTATAGTCTATAAGTATAGAGGCGACGCCCAGCTCCAGCGCCTACCCCCTCGGGGTCTTAAGCAAATCCTCTCTGTGGCAAACATCGCCACGACGAGGCTTTGCTTAAGCCTGTCGGGGGTGAACAAGGCGCCTGCGCTTTTGTGTGTACTCATCATTCTGTCACATAAATAGCGCATTACGTGTTGTCACTAGGCTTGCTATTTAGTATAGTTAATGAAGTACTGACCGACCAGTCATATCTGCAACAAGACTACACAACAAGGATTAGAGATGAGTCTCTCTACATAAAAGGAAGTGAAGCAATTGAACGAGAAAAAACGGACATTGATTGAAACAGGGATGAAGCTCTTTGCTCAAAAAGGCTTTCATGAAACGTCGATACAGGAAATTGCTGATAAGAGTGGAGTGTCGAAAGGGGCATTCTATCTTCATTTTGATTCTAAAGAAGATTTAACATTAAATATACATCAATATTACTACTATGGGCTGATGGAGGAAGTGAACAAGGTTCAAAAGCAAGATTTACCTCCTAAAGAATCGTTAGCTGCTCAGATAAAAGTTTTACTAGAAGCATTTATGAGCAATAAAGATTTTATCATTATGCATATGCGCGAAAACGTAAATGTGCCATCTGAATCGAATGATTTTTTGATGGAAATTCGTCGACATAGCTTTCAATGGGGGCGAAGCAACCTCCTTACCATATATGGACAGCCATTGCAGGATAAAGTGATTGATGCGGTCATTTTACTGGAGGGGATGTTGCATAGTTACTTCAAATGGCTTGTTCTAGATGATATCGAGTTAGATTTAGATTCATTATCGACTTTCCTTGTCAGACGAGTCGATAATGTCATTCAAGGTATGCTGCAAGAAGGGGAAGAGCCCCAAATCACTCCTGAACAAATTCGAGATTATTTTCCAGACGAATCATCTAGCAATAGTAAGGAAAAGATAACAGGGATATTATCCAATATGAGGCAAAAAGTAGATCACTTACAACTACCGGATGATCAAAAGAAAGACTTACTAAGTGCGTTGGATGTGATTGACCAAGAGCTTGAAAAAGAAGAGCCACAACGTGTGATTTTACAAGGAATGCTGACTCATTTTAAAGACAAAGCCCAATTTGAAAATGATATAGAAACACTTGCGAGTCACTTAGGAATACCATTGTTAACGTAATGGATGACAGAGGGGAGTACATAGAAAGTGAAGAAACTCATGTATCTAATGTTGCTGATGTCCGTGTTTATGATAAGTGCTTGTTCCGAGGATTCAACTAGTGAAGAACCAGCGGAAGAGCAAGTAACACCAGTTAAGGTGTCCCAGGTAGCAAAGGGAGATCTGCAAATTGATAAAGAAGTAATAGGACGAGCCATGCCGGACACGCAGAGTGCTGTTCTACCGAAAACAGCCGGTGAGCTGACGGAGTTAACCGTCGAAAAAGGCGATAAAGTAGAGCAAGGCCAAATTATCGGACGAGTAGATGCTGGAAATGTCCAAGATAATGTGCGGATTCAGGAGCTTGCGGTGCAATCTGCCCAAAAGCAGCTAGACGGCGCCATCAATCAAAAAAAAGCAGCCGAAGAAAATCTAGCTAACGCACGTGACCAGCTACAGCAGGCAAGGTCTGCACAAAATAACAAAGGAAATGCTACGTCCAACGTAGATTTGCTTCAAAGTTTACTCGGAACCGCTCAAGATAATGCTTCGCAAATGGAGGAGCTGGTAGAATCGGGAGCTATTTCCCAAGAACAACTAGCCGAAGTTCAAAAGCAAGTGCAACAGTTAACGCAGCAACTTTCTCAAGCAAGACAAAGCCAATCGTCCGGATCGCCTTCCGTTCAATCTGCCATTAATCAAGCCGAAGCCGCTGTAACCCAGGCGGAGCAACAGGTGGATAGTGCGCAAATCGGCGTGGAGCAAGCTCGTCTTCAAGTCGATCAAGCTCAGGTTCAGCTCGAACAAGCACGAGGCCAGCTTCAAAATACAGCCATAAAGGCGAATGCGACAGGGGAAATTGTTAGCTTAAATGCAAGGGTAGGCGATATGGTTTCCAACACCCAACCTATGGCGACGATTGTAAATCTAAACCCTATTACAGTAGAAGCAACAGTGAGCGCAAGTGAACTTTCTCTTTTTGAAAAAGGAACAGAAGTACCGGTGACGATTAGTTCGTTAAATGCAGATATGAAGGCTAAGACGACTTACATTTCGCCAGTAACCAATGATACAGGGCTGTATCCTGTAGAAGCAACCATCACCAATTCAGATGAAACGATAAAACCTGGCATGATGGTGACCTTCAAGCTACCAGAAATCACGGTCGAAGATAGCTTGCTCGTCCCAACCGCATCGGTCATCGAAGAAAAGGATGAGGCGTTTGTGTACGTCATAAAAGAGGAGCGGGCCATCAAAACACCAGTTACCATTGTCCGTGCACAGTCTAATATTACAGCCGTAAAAGGTGACCTGACCAAAGGGAATCAAGTTGTGGTAAAAGGGCAGCTGACCCTCACCGATGACAATAAGGTTCGAATTATGAAGGAGGACGATTAAGTGAAACTCGTCGATACCTCCGTCAAGCGACCAGTCGGTGTGTTCATGATTGTGATTGCCATCGTGGCACTAGGCTTCGTCTCGTTGCGAAACTTAACGATCGACCTTTATCCAGAGATTGACCTACCCATTGCAGTTGTTTCCACAAGCTATCCTGATGCAGCGCCACAGGAAGTTGAGAAGCTCATAAGTCGGCCCATCGAATCGTCGGTAAGTTCTATCGAAGGGATGGACACGATCCAGTCTCAATCCCAACCCGGTACCTCGCTCGTTATTATGATGTTTGAGAACGGAACGGATTTAGATAATGCGCTACTTGATGTTCGGGAAAAGGTCGATCAAATCAAGGGTCTTTTACCAGAAAACGCAAGCGATCCTAGCATTCTTCGCTTTGATCCTCAACAGATTCCTGTCATGTGGATTGGTCTTTCTGGAGAGAACGCGTCGACCTTGCAAAACATTGCTGAGGATGACCTCGTGCCTTATTTTGAACGACAAAGTGGCGTTGGATCCGTCAGTATTGAAGGTGGAAAAACGCGCGAAGTTCAAGTGCAGCTAGAACGGGAGAAGCTGGCTCAGTACGGCCTCAATACCAATTCCCTCGTCCAGGCGATTAACGCTGCCAACCAATCGGCTTCTGCCGGTGTATTGGAAAAAGGGGATCAAGATTTACAGGTTCGGATTCAAGGAGAATATGAATCCATCAAAGATATACGCGAAACGAATATTATCAGCCCAACTGGAGCGCAACTTGAGCTTCAGGACGTAGCGGCTGTAAAAGATACATTCAAAGAAGTCACCACCATTTCTAAAGTAAATGGCGACCCATCTGTCGTGTTATCCGTTTTGAAAAAATCAGACGGCAACACCGTCCAGGTAGCTAACAATATGTATGATGCGATGGATGAGATGAAGGAAGACCTCCCAGAGGGCGTGAATATGAACGTCGTCTTTGATACGTCTACCTTCATTAAACAATCGATTCAATCTGTTGTGCAAAACATCATATTAGGTGGGGTATTCTCAATCCTCATCTTGCTACTGTTTTTAAAAAGTGTTCGAGCAACTATCGTTATCGGAATCTCCATCCCCATTGCGATTATCTCCACGTTTACGCTCATGTATTTTACCGATAATACACTGAACGTACTTACCATGGGAGGACTCGCGCTCGGAATAGGGATGATGGTCGATAGTTCGATCGTTATTCTTGAAAATATCGTCTCGTACCGGCAACAAGGATATTCGCTAAAAGAAGCGGCTAAAATCGGTGCATCGGAACTAGCACCAGCCGTAATTGCTTCCACAACGACGACATTGGTGGTTTTTTTACCCATCGTATTCGTACAAGGCATTGCGTCGGAGCTGTTCACACCACTAGCGTTGACGGTTTCATTCTCGCTCATTGCCTCCTTGATTGTATCGATTACACTCATCCCGATGCTTTCTTCCAAGCTATTAACGAAAGCCATGCAGGATAACGGGCGGCGCTACTGGTTTGATCGCTTCATGAACAAAGTCAATGACGCCTATCGCTCGATGCTGAGGTGGACATTAAAGCATCGACTCCTTACCTTACTTAGCACCATCGTCATTGTCGCGGCAAGTTTTGCGATTACACCTTTTCTTGGAACGGAGTTTATACCGTCTTCAGACCAGGGGCAAATTGAAGTGAAAGTAACAGCCCCAAGTGGAACCTCTCTTGAGGGCACCGAAGAAATTACTGCTGAGGTCGATGAAAAATTAGATTCTTATCAAGACATCATCGAATCGAACTACCTTAGCATCGGTGGAGGCGGATTCGAAGGGTTCTCGTCTACATCGAACCAGGCAACCTACACGATGCAGCTCGTTCCACCTGAAGACAGGGAGCGAACAACAGCAGAAGTGATGCAGTCCATTGATGAGGATTTACAAAACATCGTCGGAGCAGAAATCACCGTTAGTGAGATGGCAGCTGGTCTTGGCACAGGCGATCCCGTTACGATCCAGATTAATGGAGATGATTACGATGTGCTTCAGGAACTAGCGGACCAAGTCGTGTTCATGATTTCCGATATTGACGGGATTCACAATCCAGAAACCTCCGCATCGGAAAGTCGCCCTGAGATTCAAGTGAATGTGAATCGAGATAAGGCTGCTCAATATGGCCTCACGTATCAACAGGTCATGAGTCAGGTCCAAGTTGCCTTTAGCGGTCAAATCGCAACCAGGTACAGGGAAAATGCAGACGAAGTCGATGTTCGCATGATTTTACCAGAAGATGAACGTCGCACCATAAACGATCTAGAGTCAACAAAAATTCAAACCCAGCAAGGCACGATGATTCCACTTGCGACCATCGCCGAACTAGAACAAGTGCAAGGACCAGTGACATTGTTACGGGAAAATCAGCAACGTCAGGTCAATGTAACCAGTGATATTGTGGAGCGAGACCTTGGAAGCATTACAGAGGATGTAAGAAGTGAGCTAGACAGCATGAATTTCCCAGAAGGATACTCATATGCTATTGGAGGACAGGCAGAGGATATGGCCGACTCATTTGGAGATCTAACCGTTGCCCTGATCTTCTCGATATTCCTTGTCTATGCCGTAATGGCCATACAATTCGAGAATTTATTATATCCATTCGTGATTATGTTCTCCATGCCAGCGACAGCTGTTGGGGTGTTGGGTGGATTATTTATAACAGGCAAGCCCCTAAGCATTCCAGCCGTCATCGGGGTCATCATGCTCGCCGGTATTGTCGTCAACAATGCCATTGTACTCGTGGATTACATTAACATCGTCAGGTCAAAAGGGAGCGATCGCTACGAAGCAATCCTCGAAGCCGGCCCAAGTCGCCTGCGCCCTATCCTGATGACGACATTAACCACTGTACTCGGCATGATTCCACTAGCACTCGGACTCGGCCAAGGCGCCGAAGCTCAGCAACCAATGGCCATCACCATCATTTTTGGCCTAACTGTATCCAGTTTCTTTACACTGATCCTAATCCCAGTCGTCTACACCTATTTCGACGACCTATCCCGCAAAATCGGAGGCCTCTTCCAACGCGGCCGCCGCAAAAAGAAAAACGAAAGCTTATCGACAGAATAACGATAAAGCAAACAACAAAAAAAGGTACTGGCCACCGCCAGTACCTTTTTTATTACGCTCCAACACCACTGCTCTACAACGGTGGGGGCTGGCACCGTGAAAGCAGATGGTGTCTTGTCCTCTTTTAGACATTTGAATTCAGGTTCATATTGGGAGATGCCGTTGCATTACTAAAGCGAACTCAAAATGTACTGTCTTTTATTGGGCGTATTCTATGTGTAATGAGGATGTTTATTCTGCAAACGATTCTTGTTTAGTAATGTAATAAATTCATTAGCTAAGATAGGTTTACTAAACAAATACCCTTGAATATAATCACATTCCTGTTGTTGTAGGAAGGATAATTGATCTTGTTTTTCCACTCCTTCAGCAACAATTTTCAACCCAAGGCCATGAGCCATTGTGATTAAACTAGAAATGATTGTAACGTCCTCTTGTTGATCAGGTAAGTTATTAATAAAGGATTTGTCAATCTTCAGTACATCTAAATCAAATTGTCGTATGTGAGTTAGCGAAGAATAGCCTATCCCGAAGTCATCTAATGATAAGGTAATACCTATGTCTTTTAATGTAGTAAGAGTTTCATTAACGACGATTGACGATTGAATGAGCGATGTTTCTGTAATCTCAATATGGAGGGATGTGGGATCAATGCTATATATTTTGCATGCCTCCATAATGGTTTGAGTGAAATTTTCCTTTAGTAATTGTTTAGGAGAGACATTAATCGAAATAGGTACAAGATCGATGCCACTCCTTTTCCAATCATGAAGTTGCTGACAAACCTGGTAGATGACCCAATTACCAATTTCACAAATCAAGTCACTTTCCTCTGCAATAGGAATGAACTCTCCTGGAGAAACTCTCCCCCATTCTGAATGCTCCCATCTTATCAAAGCTTCAGCACCCATTATTTCACCAGTCTTCGATGAGACTTTAGGTTGGTATTCAAGAAAAAGTTCATCTCGATAAATGGCTTTTCGAATATCTTTTTCTAAGTAATAAACCTTATGGGAGGTTATATTCATAGAAGGCGTGTATATTTGATGCGTGTTTTTCCCCATGTGTTTTGCATGATAAAGTGCGGCATCCGTATTATGAATCATATGATTGGCTTCTTCTCCATCGAAAGGGTACATGCTAATACCAATACTGGTTGTTATATGTAATTCATACCCTTTAATAAAATAGGGTTCTCTCACTTGTTTTGTAATCTGGTCAGCAATTTCTATGGCTTGATCTACATCTACCCCATATAAAATAGATGAAAACTCATCTCCGCCCATTCTAGCTACAAAGTGTTGATGCCCAACGCATTCTCGTAAGCGATCGGATATTTCCTTAATCAATTGATCCCCAATAAAATGACCAAGCATATCATTTATATGTTTAAATCGATCTAAATCTAAAAATAAAAGGCCAAATGATTCTACTGAATGAGGATTCTTTACTAACTCATCCATTCGGGAGTCAAACTGTCTGCGATTTGGTAAGTCGGTTAAATAATCGTGATAAGCTAAATATTCTTTTCTTTCTTCCATATGCTTTTTGTCAGTAATATCCCACATGATTCCATCTAGCTTTGTTAGCTGATGTTGATCATTTAAAATGGGGAAGCATTTCACTTCAATCCAACGTATTTCTCCAGATGGGTGATAATAACGATATTGTACAAAGAGCTTTTCCCCTTTCAATAAATCCTCGATTGCTCTTTTCATTTTGCTCCTATCATCAGGATGAATAAGACTTTGCCAATATTCCTGCTCACTAATGATATAGTCCAATGTATAACCATACAGCTTTTCAAATCCGTTAGAACAAAATAGTACGTCCTTGGAGGGAATATCGATAGACCAAACAACTTCTTCAAGGTTGTTATAAATTATCATTGCTTCTTGCTCTTTATTAGCTAATTGCTGCTTTATATGCTGGCAATCCGTACTATCTTGAACGATTTTGGTTTCACCACTTTCTTTAAAAACGGATGGTTCATTCGAATGATAAAAAGGAGCGTTGTCGTCACCATTTGATCTTTTCATTATAGGTTTAATGATAGTCAATTTTATTACCTCCTTATAAACAAAAAGAGATATACCTACCGAACATAGGATATATCTCTTCCTCAAAAATGTATTCGGTAACTCGACGACCATAGCATTGCCTTAGGCTCGTAGCTTTGCGTCCTTATTTTTCAATAAGTTTGCCTTTATCTTATTTATCGTTATTTTGCATTAACTAATATTGTAATATAAAAAGTAATAATATACTATACTACAGACCAAAAACCTTATGTATTTTAGTTTTAGTGAGTCTTTTGTAATAGACTCACTTTCATGCGATACCATATGGCCTCCATGATGCAGTTCTAAAGCATTACAGAATATAGTGTGGATAACTGTACAATCTTGAAGCTATATATCTCACAAACCTACATAACATGGTCACTTATCCTGCAATCCTTTATCGCTCTACAACGGTGGGGGTCTGACCCCACAAAAAAAGCATCGCCCTACTGGGCGATGCTTTCATATTCACTTACTGCCTGTGCGACATCGACATCGGCGCGCTCCAGATATGCTGCTTTGGAATCAATGAGTTTAGCAAACATGTCGCTTGTGCCGTATTTCGTCTTCGACCAGGCTTGTTGGTTTTTGTATAGATCGATAAGGGTGAGAAGCTGATAGTCATTACCTGCGAAACTGTGGTCAGCTTTCACCATGTACCAGACGTCCTTGCGATGTTCACCTTCTTCGCGTACCCAATCCATGCCAATCTCTTCAATAGCTAATCGAATCGAATGAGCAAGCTCAAGATAGGATTCCTTTCCTGATTGCTGATAGGCTTGAAGCAAGTAGTATGCTTCGCCTAATGCGTGGTTCAAGGAAGCGTGTGGCGTTTTGGTTTTTCCTGGGCCGTCGTAGTCCGCTACTAAAAAGGCATCCCCACCATATGAAATGGTATTGCCTTCTTCAGCTTGCTTTAAAAGATGATCCGCATACACAAGCGTCTGCTCTTTCAAGGAAGGCACGTCAAACGTATCAGCTGCCTTCATCAAGAATAACGACAATTTCTCATTGTGTCGGGTATCGGTGTACGGTGCGTGAATGCCGTAGTCATCCATGACCCATGTACTCGTGTACTCCGTCTTCCATAGCTTTGTATCTTTTTCAGCGCGATACGCTTCAATCATCGCAACGGAATTCAATGTCATGCTTTCAAAAAAACGCTCGCCTGTTTCCTTATAGCGCTCTAAAGCGGATTTATTCGGTAATCCACCAATGCTTCGCCCGTATCCTAGCTCCGTGCCAGGCTCAATCGAATACGCGAGTTTCTTATAGGAACCAGCTGGGGTTAGCCACTTCTGCGTGCTCATGTAATGCTCGGCCGTATAAGCCTCCCAATTCTTCAACACATCTTCATCTTGAAAAAGGTCTTCATCTGACCATAGCATCCAGCTTTCCGCAATGTCAGACCTGCCGGAGGAAAGGTTCTGCACGAGGTTACCGTCTTCCACCATATATGGATTCACCTCATCACCAATTTCCCTCAACACACTTTTGCTACCATCTTCGTACGTTTCCGATAGAGAAGTAGATTGATAGCTTCGGCCAAGCCAGGCTGATCCACTTTTACCAGCCTGTAATAGCCCGACAGGAAGGGTAGTGGAGTCGACACCTACCGTAGGGTCGTGCTTGTGCTGAATGCTATCAACTGGAGTGGGATTCAGCGTTAGCTTATCGGTATTTTCAAATTGATAGGTAATGTCCATGCTCGTCGCAATATCTTGGCCATTTTCCCATTTTGTAAAATAGACAACATCATCGTTGGATAAGGTCCGCTTGGTAAGGGTAAACGTCCCAGCTTCCCGTTGGCCTTCATACACATCAAACGTTAGGATGCGGTCTTCAGCAACGTCCGACTGTTTCGTCTGTTCCTCAGCCAAGTGGAACTCAAGTTCATCACCTGATATGTTTACAGCCGGTGCGTTCCCGTCTTCAAAAACGGTGTACCCTGTTAATGCATCGACGCCCGATGACATGAACCGGGGTGATAGCACTAGCCCAACGACAAATACAAAAGCAAATGCAACCGTCCCCCATGCTAACGCTTTTCTCACTACACTTCTCCTCCTTGCAACAAACAATCTAGTCCCATTAACTCATACTTTTCCGGTCTTTTACAACACGTAACATTTGCCTGAAGCCTTCACGGTAAAACAAGTACATCCCTGCAACGTAGAACACAACGCCGATTGGCACGAGAATCAATAGTCTCCATAACGCATATAAGGATTCAATGGACGTGAACTGCTGGATCAACACAATCGGAACAGCCATTATAATAGAAGGAACGAGAACACGGAAGAACAGCTGCACGAGTTTTTTCAATTCGGAATGATCATAATCGCGATAGACTGCAAGCGTCGTCGCGGTCACGTAATAGAGCGCCACAACGGAACTGGATAATGCCAATCCTGGATAGCCTAGCGGTTGAATGAACAGCCAGTTTAACGCAGCATTCAACAAAATCGTCGTGGAACTAATTTTCAACAAACGCTTGGCTGCGCCTTGCGCGTACATGCCTTTCACGCCAATAACGAGCAATCCTTGCGTTAAGATAATGGGGATGTATAGCTGCAGGACAAAATACGTATTTGCTGTATCCTGCGCTGTAAATTCCCCACCTTCATAAATAAACGCAATCACAGCTTTTCCGACTAGCAATGTACCAATCGCAATCGGAAGCAACGTCATCATCCCGATTTGATAGCCCATGTATAACGTTTCTCGGAATTTTTCTTTATTATCGGCTTGTTCCGATAACAAAGTGAAAATAATTGCCACAATCGTTGTCGTAAAAATCGTGCTCGGAATGCTCATGATTAAGGATGCGTTATTTAAGTACGTAACAGCACCCGTTTCAATACGGTTCGCGAACATCTTATTGACGAAAACGTTAATATGCCCAACGGAAGAGTGGAGTAGGGCAGGGGCAAGCAGTAACATCAACTTGCGGCCAAACTCATCATCTAATTTAAATTTCGGCATCCATTTAAAGCCGCCATACATCAACGAACCAAATTGAATACATACGCCAAGGAATGTACCGAACACAAATCCGTACGCGACACTATAAATGCCCCACATATCCGCAAAGAAAATAATGAATAGTGTTGCCATGAGCGTACCCATAATTTTCGATAACTGCGTCGGAACAAAAATGCGCCTTGCTTGTAAGTACGATTCAAGAACCCCACTTAAGGCAATCACGACCATGAAGATAAAGAAGACTCTCGTTAAGTCGACGGTAATTTGGAGTGTTTCCTCGGAACGAGATCCAAATAAAAACTCGACAATCGACGGCGTGAAAAAATACGCTACTACAGAAATGCCGAGGAAAAACAGCGTCGTATAGTTTAACACGCCATTCGCATTGCGTTCGGCCTCTTCGATATTCTCCTTCCGTTTTTCCACGTACTTCGGTAAAAACGCTGAGTTAAAGCCGTTGGCAATCAACGCTAAAATCAACGTCACGAACGTGAACGCAATCATAAAGGCGTCCGTTTCATTACTTACGCCGAATTCTCTGGCAATCATGCTTTCCCGCACAAAGCCCAATAATTTAAGGAAGATGGATAGTAGAGTGATCCATATAGCGGTTTGTTTTAGTCTAGACATGGGTTATACCTTCTTTTCAACGTATGAAATCCGCTTTTCCACGACTCCAGGTCTCATGAAAAAACGGATTTACATCGAATTTTAGATTGTTCTACGTTATGTAGATACTTTTGATAATACAGTTTCGTAGATAGACGAGTATTTTGTGGCCGCAGAGATATGAGAATATTCTTCCTCAATTTTTAACCGAGCTTTCACAGCCAAACGCTGGCCGAAGTCATGATACCGTAACAACTGACACACAGCATCCGCAATTTGTTCATCATTTTTTTCTTCTACTAACAGGCCATTTTCTCCGTGTTGGACGATTTCTTTCAAACCGCCAACCTTCGAGGCAATAACTGGTACGCCACTTCCCATCGCTTCTAGGGCAGAAATCGACGTCGCTTCCTCAACCCCCTCTGAATGCACAGAAGGAACCATGGTAATATCGCTCATAGCGTAATAATCCTTCATCAACTCGTGGGGGATATCGCCGAGAAAATGGACTGTAGAGATAGTGCTGTTCTTCTCACAAATCGTTCGAATTGCAGCTTCTTCCTCACCACTACCAGCATAAATCAATCTTGTCTTCGGGAACTGTTCCTGAATGGTTGGCAAAGCCTTGGCAGGATAGATAACCCCGTTCTTTTTCGTTAAGCGTCTCGGGATGAACACAATATGATCATCTTCAGCAAACCCGTATTTCTCACGCAGCTCTTGTTTACGCTCCGTTTGCGGACGGAACTGATCCACGTCAATGAAATTATGCACACGAATGCCATCAGCTGCTGCCAAATTCTTTACATAATCACGAATGCGGAAATCGACCGTAATGATTTGGCGCGTTTGTTCATAGGCTTCCCTTTCCTTCGCCTGAAGGACACGTGCTTCCACACTCTCCGTCTTAATCGAACCACGACTAATCGCTTCATATGTCATATAGCCGTGCACTGTGGTAACAGTAGGCACAGGTGTCTCAAGGGCAGCAAAGGTAGCATAGATATCTTGCGCATTCACAATATCGTATGGCTTGTCCTCGTGTTTTTTCTTGATCATGTCACGAAGCATGCCAGAGCGTAATTTATGCCCAAGCAAAATACCTTTCCCTGGAGCCATCCGATTCATAAAGAAACTCGGACCCTTGGCAAAGAACTGTTGCTTATAATAAGGCAGGTCACTAAAGGACAGGGTTTCCACCTCATGTCCTAATTGCTCAAGCCCAGCCTTTAAGGTTGTCATATGTGTTGATAACCCTCCGGTATGAGGGTAATTAAATACCGTTGCCAATAAAATTCTCATAATGTTCCTCCGCGTTAACGAAATACCTGCTGCCTGTTGTATGTATCGTACTCGTCTATTTCTATATGTACTGAGGGGGCTTCCTTAACTCCCTAGTGATCATCTATTTTAATTGTAATGGATGTAAGAAAAAAAGAAAAAGGGTGCGTCGTCCCTTCTCTTAAAAAATTAGAAAATATTAGTTTTTGGCTCATATGTGTCTAGCTCCAGCGCCCAGCGACTAGCAAACTTCTTGCTCCTCCTTATGATAAGTCAACATCGAATCGCTATAGCTCTTCGTGTTTCCTTTATCTCATACGGAGCCGTCCAGTTTGTACGTCGCTAGCAGGGCGCTTGCGCTTTTCATGTGTCTAGCTCCAGCGCGCAGCGACTAGGAAACTTCCTGCTCCTCCTTATGATAAGTCAACATCGAATCACGCATGTTTTCGTGTTTCCTATATCTCATAAGGATTTAGAGGAGGTTCTATTAAGACCGCTGCATCGTGCAGCAACATAGAACCAACCCACATCGTGTGGGTAGCAGTTTGTACGTCGCTAAACGGGCGCTTGCGCTTTTCTATCAAACTTTTCCTTCAATAAAGTAAGGTTCCTCAACGCCTCATCTCGAAGCTCAGCACGTTCCTCATCCAGTTGCTCTCCAAGTGTTTCCAGATGTTCATACACATCCACTACATTGGCATACATAGACGCTGCTGTAAAATCTTCAAGCGTTGTGGAGTGATGCCACATGCCTGTACGCATCGCCAGGCTCTCGACCTTTTTGTCATAGCTAATCGCGACAAACGGGACAGAAGCAAGCGTTGAGAAAATCAAGGCGTGCAGTCGCATCCCTATCACCATTTCGCACTCTCTAATAAATTGAAGGTACTGATTTGGGGAAAAATCACTCCCAAGAACCAGCGTCTGATCCCCGTGCTGCATGAGCCCTTGAATTGTTCTCGAAACGTTCGCATCATGATCGCCTTCCATCGGAATGAATACAGGCGTGATACCTTTTTCCTCCATAAACTGATCCAACAGCTGGGCCATCTCGGTCTGATAAGCTGTTTCTTCAAACCATGGCCGGACACTAACGCCAACCAGTTTCTCCTCACCTGATAACGGCAAGGATTCGATGCAAGTAGTGTCACGTTTGGATTGGTATGCGAATACGATATCAGCTGTGACGACTGTTTCCGGTCTCGTAACATGCCGTTGCTCGAGGTATTTCTTGGAATATTCATCCCTAACCGTAATAAAATCCGCCATATTTCCGAACAATCTCATCAGAAGCTTCCCATAGGGGGTCGTAACAGGACCAATTCCCTGTGAAAAAAACATGACCTTTGTCCCGCATAGTTTTGCTAAAAAGACAATGAGTAAATAATATGGAAGCGGACCGAAGATAATACGAGTAGGGTACGTATCTTGAAGTAATCCACCGCCGCCCGATAATACGAGATCGGCTTCACGAAGGGCGTGAACTTTTTTCTTAAAGTCATGGCGCCAGCCGCGGTAGATGCTGTTGACATTATGTTTAGAAGCGGTTTGCTCTGGGGAAAGGGAAAACACTGTAATATCAGGTTCGTCGAGAGAAGTGCGGAGATTGTCGACCATTGCGTCGAGAATCGCTTCATCTCCCGTGTTTCCTAACCCATAAAAACCGGAAATGACTAGTTTCATGGTACATCTTCCAATCGTAAAGCGGCTACAAACTCATTTTCATACTAGCACCTTTTGTCAAAAAATGAAATAAAGATTCGAAATTCAGACGTAAATAATCATTCGCAAGGGTTGGAATTCTTTGCTATACTCAAATCAAATGTAAAAATGTGTTCAACACAAAAACTGGTTCCCTTTACAGTACGGAGAATAGGATTCCGACGTTTGAACAATTTTATAAAGGAGAAAGAAGAGACTGTTATGAAAAAAATATGCGTAATTGGATTAGGATATATAGGACTACCGACATCCGCCATCTTCGCCCGTGCTGGCTTTGAAGTGGTTGGCGTTGATGTGAACGAGAAAGTCATCCATACATTAAATGAAGGCAACATTCATATAGAAGAACCAGGACTTGGTGAAGCGGTGAAAGAAGCAGTGGACTCTGGAAACCTTCGTGCCTCCACGAAACCAGAAGAAGCAGATGTGTTCATCATCGCTGTACCAACACCAGTGTACGAAGATAAAACAGCCAACACAGAATATGTTGCTCAAGCAACAAGAGACATTCTTCCATACTTACAAAAAGGCAATACGATTATTGTAGAATCGACTATTCCTCCACGTACCATCGATGATGTGGTAGCGCCGGTTCTACGCGAAGCAAATTGGGATCTCGAAGCAAATGACTTACTGGTGTCCCACTGCCCAGAGCGCGTCATCCCGGGTAAAATCATGGATGAACTCATTCATAACACCCGCGTTGTTGGAGGCCTCACACCAGAAGCAGCGAAAAAAGCTGCCGATGTGTATCGAGCGGTAGTAAAAGGAGATATTCACGAAACAGAAGCAGTAACAGCTGAAATGTCAAAGCTAATGGAAAATACATTCCGTGACGTCAATATCGCCTTAGCCAATGAATTAGCGAAAGTATCCGATAAACTAGATGTAAACGCCCATGAGGTCATTAATTTTGCCAACATGCATCCTCGTGTGAACATCTTACAGCCAGGACCAGGGGTAGGCGGCCATTGTATTGCGGTCGACCCATATTTTATTATTGAAAAAGCCAAAGAAGAAACACCACTCATGCAACGAGCGCGTGAAATCAATGATTCCATGCCAGCTTTTGTGGTTGAGCAGATTGAAGAATTGACGCAACTGAAAATGAGTCCAAAAATTGCGATATTCGGCCTTTCCTATAAAGCAAACGTCGATGATGTTCGCGAGAGTCCAGCGGTTACCATTGCTCGTAAGCTACAAAATCATGAAAAAGGCTTCACCATCACATGCCACGATCCATTCGTGAAGCAAGACATGACAGACTTGCAGCTTGAGAGTGTCGAGGACGCCTTGAAGGACGCAGATGTGGCCCTCGTATTAGCGGACCATCGTCAGTTCAAAGAAATGGATCCATCACTTTTTGCAAAATATATGAAAACTCCAGTTGTTCTTGATACAAGAAACTGCATCAAGGATCATGAAGGAATGACACTGTATCAAATTGGTCATTTAACAGGATTAAAACCAATTGAGTAAGAGGGATAAGGAATGAATAAAGAGACCTATATGGGTGTGGACGTTTCCCCGTTATCATATGAAGAGATAACCCAGCAGCTGAACCAGCGCATCCAAGATAACCAACAATCAACGATCATCGCAGTAAACCCTGAGAAAATTATGGCGAGCCAAACCGATGAAACGCTACGCGATCTCATCAATGGCTCAACGTTCCAAATTCCAGATGGGGTCGGCGTTCTACTCGCCTCTAGGTTAAAAGGAGGCGAGATTCGTTCGCGCGTGACGGGTGTGGATATGATGGGCCGTCTTCTACAGATGGCAGCTGAAGAAGGCTATCGTGTCTTCTTTTATGGCGCCAAAGAAGAGGTCGTATCAAAGGCGATCGACAATATCCAAGACACATATCCTTCCATCCAAGTAGCAGGATATGAAAACGGGTACGTGCAAGACCAAGAAGCGTTAATCCAAAAAATCAACGACGCCAAAGCAGACATCATGTTCGTTGCGCTGGGAAGTCCAAAACAGGAGCAATGGATTCGTGCAAATAAGGAACGCCTTCCTGTGAAGGTATTCCAAGGGGTGGGCGGGAGCTTTGATGTGTACGCCGGTCATGTGAAACGCGCGCCAGCTCCATTTCGTAAAGTAGGAATGGAATGGTTGTATCGTCTCGCGACGGATCCAAAGCGAATCAAACGCCAAATGGCACTACCGAAATTTTTATTCCGAGTAATCACAAAGAAATAGACTTGAGGCTTGGCCCGAAGCGTCAAGCCTCTTTGCACTTCCTAGTAAAGGATGACAAACATGCCGATACGAACCTATCAACCAGGAGACGAAAACCAAATCCAATCCCTTTTTAAGAAGGTATTCGGAACGTCACGCTCCATGGAGCTGTGGCAATGGAAGTTCCTTCAGCATCCCAATGCCAGTAACCCTTGGATTCTTCTCTATGAAGAAGATGGGAGCGTGCTTGGGCATATTTCATTATGGGTATCGTATGCCTGGGTTCATGGCGAGAAACAACCAATTGGCTTACGTATCGATACAATGGTCGACCCGGATGCACGAGGGAAGGGCATCTACCAGAAGCTAAACGAAACCTTAATCAAAGAAGCGAAGAAACGCGGGATTGTGTATCTATACGGATTTCCAGCTCCGAAAGCGAAGGATTTGTTCCTTCGGTATACACACGCCTCGCATCTATTAGACGTGCCAAGATACATATATGTACAAAAACCAATTGCGCTACTTTCAAGTAAAATAGCACCACTGAAAGCATTAAGGCCACTTGATCGAGTCGCATTGCAATTTCAACAAAAAAAATTCCGCCAAAAAAATCAAGAATCGTTTACAATAAAAGAGATTTCCACATTTGATCAATCATTTGATCAATTAGCCGAACGGACGAAACATCACGCTACCGTACATCTCGTTCGTGATGCCGCCTATTTGAATTGGCGTTACATTAAGCATCCGAATCATAATTACAAGATGCTTGCTCTCTACGAAAGAGGTGAACTCAAAGGGTATATCGTTTTTCGTGTAGAACCAAAAGAGGACCGAGAGTTTCGGAATGGTTATATCGTTGATTGGTTAGCAGAAGATGACGATACCTATTGGCAAGTTCTCCTTCAACAAGCGATGGTTCGCATGAAGGAGGCAGATGTGGTGCAGACATGGGCGATGCCAAAAGCCCACTCCACTACTTTATTAGCCAACAATAAATTTATGCATAAAGATAGTCCCATGCCTCTCGTTGGAAAAGAGCTCACCGTCCAACATATCGAGCTTAACAATCCAGATGCGTGGTATATAACACCAGGAGATATTGATTCGTTCTAGGTTCAAGGGTATGCTCACTGACATACCTCTTAAAGGAGATTACGTTATGAAACGACAACTATTAAAATCCATTACCCCCATCATACACCCGATTACAGACATCGTTCTGGAACGCTATTATAAAAGCAACCTGTACACGACGGAACTAACCGAGGATCGTGCATTGCTTTTAGCTCCTCACGTTGATGATGAAACCATCGGTGCAGGAGGGACATTAAGGAAGTATGCGAATCAGGGTGCAGATACAACCGTAATCTTTTTGACGAACGGAGCGGGAAGTGTGTCCGATTTAGAGGAGTCAGAGCTTGTCAAACGTCGCCGCGAGGAAGCGTACAAGGCTCAAGACATGATCGGCTTTCAAGACGTGCGTTTTTTTGACGCACCAGATGGGGAACTTGAAAGTACCGACGCATTCCAACAACAATTGATCGACATCATTGAGGAGAAGCAACCAGAAGTGATTTATGCTCCAGTGTTTGTGGATTGTCACGGCGATCACATTGAAACGGCCCACCTTTTACGGGACACACTAGCCAAGGTAGAAAACCCTAAGATGGTCGTTCGCCTTTATGAAATCAACACAACACTGCCAAAAGAAGAAATCAACTGTGTCATCGACATCACCTCAACTTTTGATCAAAAAGAACAAGCAGTCGGTGTGTTTACGTCACAGGCGATCGATTTTGATGGTTTCCTCGCGTTGGCTCGCTATAAGTCTCAGCTTGTCCAGCAACCTAAAGTAGAAGCCGTAGAAACATTTTGGCAAGGAAGTCCAACTGTGTTCATCGAACGATTTGATGCGGTGTATGGCAAATGGACCTACAGCGATTATTTCAAACAAGTAAACAAATCATCGACACTTCTGTATGCCATCTTCAAAAACGCCAACTTCAAACAAAAAGTATATGAAGCAACGCGTAAAGGGGGGCACAGCGAATGAAAGTCGTACACCTAATATCAGGTGGAGAAACAGGCGGATCGAAAAATCACCTCCTCACCTTACTAAACCAGTTCCCAAGTGACCAAGTATCCCTTGTCGTTATGCAAAAGGGTGTCCTCTACGATGAGGCAAGAGAACTTGGCATCGACGTACACTTACTAGACCAGCGCTCCCGTTACGACCTGTCCATTCTTAGCCGGTTAAAAGAACTCATTAAGAAAAATGGATTTCAGCTTATACATACGCACGGAGCACGTGCCAATTTATATGCCTCGATGGTTAAGAATGCGTTAAAAATCCCTTGGATCACAACGATTCACAGCGATCCAACGTTAGACTTTCTTAAGGGAGGCCTAAAAGGCAAAATCTTCACTAAAATCAACCTATGGGCCATTAAGCGAATCGATCACTTTTTCGCTGTATCCGAACGATTTAAAGAAGATTTAATCAACCTTGGCGTCCCAAGTGAAAAAATCACGACCGTGTATAACGGCATTGATTTTTCCAACTCTTATGCAACAAACTCCCTTACCCGAGCCGACCTCGACCTCCAATTCGACGACTTTGTCACGGCAATGGTTGCCAGGCTCCACCCCATTAAGGGACACGAAGAAGTATTCCAGGCCATTCGGCAACTGGACAATCCTCAACTCAAACTCCTATTAATAGGAGATGGACCCGAAAAAGAACACCTAACCAATCGTGTGCAAGAGCTTGGCATCCAATCGCAAGTTCAATTCCTAGGCTTTCGGCACGATGTTCCAGATATTTATCAGATTAGTGATATCGGTTTACTCGCATCCTATAGTGAAAGCTTCCCCCTCGCGTTACTGGAGGCAGCAAGAGAACATACACCAGTTGTCGCAACGGACGTAGGCGGAGTGAGGCACATGGTTCAAAATACAGGCTGGATTGTAGCTACGAAAAGCGCTGATGAACTAACCGATGCGTTTCAAAAAGCTATTGAAAAAAAGAAATGCGGAGAACTTTCTGATTTAGGTGAAACGTTCTACGAGCACTGTAGTGCCAACTTTTCACTGGATCAGCTCGCTAACGCAACAAAAAAAATGTATAAAAAATTTCTACAAACGTGAAACTTTTGAAAGAGGAGTTTCGTCTATTTCGGGTGGAACTCCTCATAATTTTTCCATTAACAACAAGATATTCATGTTCAGGAAGAAAGAGGAGTGTAACAACGTATGGCAGGTAAACATTCATTGACATTTTACTTGGTCTTATTGCATATCATCATTATGCCGCTTGTACCGGCAAAGATTTATGCAGGACCACTACCGATCTCAGCAGAGGTCATCTTAATTCCAGCCTTAACGGTCGTAGCGATTGCGGAATACATGACAGGAAGAATACGTCTCAACAGCTTAGGGTTGAAAACATTCATGACCCTATTCGGCATCTTTTTCCTTATCCAAGTGATTTCCTTATCACAGGCAGATTCGCTCTTACCTGGCTTAAAGGAAATTGTGCGGTATGTATCGTATGCAATTCTTTTTTACATCGTTACGAAGGTTAAGTTCTCCGACCGCGAATACAAGACAATGGGCATTACGTTTGTCAGTATTTTAGCTGTCGTCGGAGTTTGGGGTATTATCCAATATGCCTTTGACATCAATCTGAACAAAGCCGGTGTGTATGCATTAGAAGAAGCATATGGCCGTGTTCAATCCACCATGGTCAACCCAAACTACTGGGCTGGGTTTATTAATTTCATTTTGCCAATCTTACTATTATTCGCAGTAGTCTTTTTCAAGGACCGTAAATGGCAATTGATTATGTTTGCAGTATTTGGCGTGTATGTCATCAATCAAATCTTTACATACACAAGATCTGCCTGGTTGATCATGGCAATGGCGATTCTCTTAACGTCGTTGCTCATTCCAAAACAATTTTATAAGAAGTTGTTCACCATCCATCTAATTGGGGCGACACTGCTACTCGGTGTCATTGTCTACAGTTTACCTGATGTCCAAGAACGAACGACATCGGCTATGTATGTGGTGCAATCCTTTATCCCATCCTTTAGTGGTGGAGGTAATGGAGGCGCTACAGACGGTGACGGTGAAGTGGATGAAGAAAAGGAAAAGGATAAAGCACTCTCAGGTAAAGCTGTTACATCGAGAACAACGCTTTGGAAAACAGGCTTGGTCATGTATCAGGAGAATCCTACGCTTGGTGTCGGCATCGGTAACTATGACGTCCGCTACAAGGAATATGTAACCAAATATCCTGAGCTATACGTCGGTCACGATCAATACTCTGTACACAACTCGTATTTGAAAGTGGCAGCCGAAACAGGAACGATTGGCGTATTAAGCTTTCTAGCCATTTACCTCTATTACTTCTTATTCTTAGGGAAACAGTTCCTATTTCGTAGAGAGGATTTAGCCAAGAAGGTACTGCTTATCGGTCTATTCGTAGGCACAGGAACGTTTATGGGGCAAAATTTAGCAAACAATCTCATTTTCATCCCACAGGTAAATGTCATCTTCTGGCTCGTTTCTGGATTAATATTCAATTACGTCCACTCTGCTGGGAAAATTGTCGAATCCTGATAGTACTGGAAGAATGTAAAATACTTGAAAGTTCTTGCTTGTCGTGCCAAAATATTCATGTTATGCTTGAAAGCGTTGATGTTAGAAAACTCTTAACAAACAAACAAATGTATTTGTTTTGTTAATGAATTGCAAAATTTTATCGAACTTTGTAAAGAAACAGACAAAATTTGTGTGAATTAGTTGAAAAAAGAACTAGTTTTGATAGAATTAAATTGTGAGATTTTCCAATCCAACCAATTGGCAACTCTGTTGGAAATACTAAGCAGGACGTCCTAACGTTGGTATGATCATCGGGGAAAGGGTTCATGTAATAGAGACTATGTCTCTAGAACCTTATTAATATATATAAAGATGTACTAAAGAAAGTACATATAAAGGGAGGAAAAAGATTAATGGCATTTCAACCAAAGTCTTATCGCAAATTTATGGTTGCATCTGCTTCCGCAGCGCTAGTAGGTACAGCGGTTGCTCCAGCAGTTTCCGCAGCAACAGCAGCTGAGGATTTCACAGATGTTTCCGAGGACACACGTCATTATGAACACATTAACGCACTATACGATATGGGAGTTGTTTCCGGTTACGGTGATGGCACATTCGGACCAGACAACAACCTTAAGCGTAGTGAAGCGGCAGAAATGGTCTTCACTGCACGTGGTCTAAATGCAAACGCAGACGCAACAATGACATTCGAAGATGTTCCTCCACGTATCGAGGAAGAAATTGCAACACTATATCAAGAAGAAATCTTTGACGGTTATTCTGAAGTGAAGTTTGGTCCAGACATGGAACTAAACCGCGCAGAAATGGCGAAAATCGTAATCGAAGCTTTCGATCTTCAGAAGGAAGATGGAGAATACGAAGACGCACCATTCTCTGACCTTAAAGACACAAAGCTTTACCCATATATTAACGCAGTATATGCACTAGACATTGCTGACGGTTACGAAGATGGCGAATTTGGTGTTCATGACAACATCCTTCGTAAAGACTTCTCTAAGATGCTTCACAATGCATGGAAGATCTGGAACGAAGATGCTGAATTGACAGTAAGTGAAGTCGGTCAGGTTAAAGACCCACTTAACTCTGGCGTTTATGCAGTAGAAATCAAGCGTGACGCTCTTCAAGAGGCAACTCTAGAAGGCGAAGTTACTACTGAAACAGAAGTATCTCTAGACGTTGACGGTGAAACAGTTGAGCTTTCTTACAATGAAGATCGCGACTCTTTCCGTAACCAAGATATCACTGGTTATACTATGGAAGAACTTAATAATGCAGTAGTAGATTACGAGCCTGAAATGGAAATAGGTAAAGGTATTGAGGTAGGAACTGTAGCAGAAGTTGAAGGACAAGTTGTTGATATCGGAGTAGCTAGCCTAAAAGGCGTACAGATTTCACTTGAAAATCTACAAAGCGCTGAAGATACAGTTACAACTGAATCTGACGTTTCTCTAATGGTTGACGGAGAAACAGTTGAACTTGAGTATTTAGAAGATGAAGATACTTTCCGTAACGCTCAAATTTCAGGTTACACTGAAGATCAACTTGCTGAAGCAACTGTTGTAGTAAAGTAATAAAGGGTGAAAACTAATGAAACGTTTTTCTAAATTACTTGCAGTATCTACAATTGCAACAACAGCCTTTACTTTCACTCCAGCAATTACTTCTACAGTAGATGCAGCAGAAAAAGCTACTATAACTGACATCGTTTTTTCTTATGACGGTAACGAATTAACGGTTAGTTATGAACAATTCTCAGACGCTCAATTTGGAGGTTCTGGAGGGGTTCTCAAGTTCTTTGATAAAAACCCTGAAATTCACTCCGTTGGGTTAGAGAATGGAAGTTATGTAGATTATGAAATATTTGTAGATGCGTTATTTGATTCTTCGGATGATAGTAATTCTCTAGAGGTCCTAGGGGAACTATCTACAAATTCTGAAAACACTATGACGGATAGTGAGATCTCCGCATTCATTGAAGTTTCAGAATTCGGTGACGATGGAGAACCGGTTCTACCTGAAGCGGTAGTACCAGAAGTTATTTCGATAGATTAATATAAAATCTATTATTCTTTTAATTATAGGGGAGGAAATTTAATAATGAATAAAAGCCCATTTAAGGTAATGACAACAGCGGCTCTAGCATCTGCAGTTGCAGTACCAGCAGTAGTAGCAGGAGCAGCAGCACCAGCGGAAGCAGCAGAGGTAGAAATCCAGCATATCGCAATCGAAGATTCTGAGGGTACAGTTTGGACCATCACGATGGAAGAACTAGCAGACGCTCAATTCGAAGGTGATGGTGAAGTTTACGACCTTCTACAAGACGGTGAAATCGTTGGTGTTTCTGTTGAAGAAGGCGAATTCGTATCTTACACTGCACTAGTTAACGCAGTATTCGATTCTGAAGACGACAGAACTTCTCTAGAAATCCTAGCTGACATCAGCGACGACGAAGAAGCTCTTGTACCTCAAGATCAAGTAGATGAGTATAAAGATTTCGGTGAACCTGTAACTCCAATGGTTGAGTCTGTAAGTGCGATTAACCTTAAACAAGTTAGCTTTGAATACTCTGGTGACGTAGATATGGACGCACTTGTAGATTCAGAAAATTATACTCTTGAAGATGTAGAAGGTAACAACTTAGATTCTTCAGTAGATAATGTTGAAGTTAACGAAGATGAACAAACAGTAACACTAACATTAGATACTAATGTCGATAACCAAACAGATGCTGTTTTAACTGTAGATTCTGATGTAACTGGAGAAGAAGTAGAATCAGAACTTACTTTCTTTGATACTACTGTACCATCAGTTGAAGGTGGATCAGTTATTGGAAGTGACACTCTTAAAGTTCAATTTAGTGAACCACTAGCAGTTAAGGATATTAGTGAAGATGACGAAGCTGCTGAATGGGTCCTAGATAATGAAGATGAGACTTCAGTTAAAGAAGCATTTGAAGTTACAGGTGATGGTTCATATTATATTAGTGATGTAACTTTCCAAAAGAACAATACAGAAGCGCAAGTAACACTATATTCTGATATCGATGAAGATACAATTGAAGTATCGGTAGACAGCATGTTAGAAGACTATGCTGGTTATAGCGTAACTGAGGAAACGTTAGAACTTGACATGGTAGAAGACGAAGAAGCACCAGAATTAGTCGACTACAAAAATGCAACTCCGAATAGTGTAACATTGGTCTTCAATGAGGACATTAAAGTAGATGACTCTGATCTAGAAGATTTAGAAAACTTCTATCACACAAATAGCAACAACACAGTTGTTGAAACTCCAGAGGTTGATGGGAATGAGCTAACATTAACTTTTGCTAATGGTGAAGATGCAGATGAAGATAATCCATTACCAGAAGGTACAGCGTATATTTATGTTGATGGAGAAATCATCAGTGACTTCTTTAACAATGAAGTTGATAGTCAGTTAAGAACTCAAATCGACGTAGATGTTGATGAAGTTGCACCAGAATTAACTGAAGTTGATGCTAGTGAAGAAGAAATTAACCTTACATTCTCTGAAGATGTAAGTGCTGAAGAAGAAGACTTTATGGTTCTTGATGAAAATGGAGAAGAAGATGATGTTATCAATGGTATCACTGTTGAAGGAGACGAGGTTACTATTGAAACAGATGAACTTCAAGGTGACTATGCACTAGTCGTTGATGGAGTTGAAGACTTATCAGTTAACGAAATCGAAAAAGTTACTAAAGAATTCTTCGTAGCTGATGAAGATGCTCCAGATTTAGAAGAGGATGCAGACGCAACTTTCTATGAAGATGAGGATAACGAAGAGCATGTGCTAGTGGTTAATTATCCAGAAGCAATGGCAGTGGATGGAGAATATTCAGTAACAGACTTAAATAAGTATGTATTGGATGACGAAGACCTTGCTGATGTAGAAGGTGCATCTGTAAAAGCTATCAATGATAACACAGCAGTCGAAATCACTATTCCTGACGAAAACTGGGATGGTTCAGTATCATACAGCGGTGATGCAGATCTACAAATTGGACGTGTAGAAGATCTTGCTGGTAATAAAACAGCTCTAAGTTCAGATGTTGAAGTTAATGCTGAATCATCTGTGGAAGTTAAAGATGTTTATGCCTCTGATAACTACACAGTAGTTGCAGAACTTGGCGATCGTTTAGATACGTTCGAAGAAGACGATTTTGCATTCACAGGTGCTGATGCTAGTGACTTATCACTAGATAAAGTAAGCACTGATATCAATGATGATGGAAATACAGTTATTACTTGGGAATTTGATGAGGCAAATGCGATTCCTTCAGATGTAGAGGCATTAGACCTTGAAGTTAATGGTGAAGCTTCTGAAAACGTTTATGGAGAATCTGTTAATAATGACACGTTTAATGTAGATGATCATATTTCTCCAGAAGTAGTAGATGAAGATGACAATGAAATATTCGAAGCGGGATCTAACGAGATTACTATTACATTTGATGAAGCATTAAATATTCCATCTGAAAATGGAGATTTAGCTGCTACTGACCTTGTTCTAACAGATGATGATGGAGACCTAGAGCCAGGTACTGATTATACAGTTTCTACTGCCTCCGATGATTTAGTAATCGAATTAGATGAAGATTACAACTATGAAGGTACAATTGATGTTAAAACTGATGAAGGTTCTGTAGCTTATATCGTTGATGGAGCTGATGAGCCAAACACAATTGCTAACTTTGAAATTGATGATGTAGAGGTTGACACTACTTCTGAATAAAAAGAAACGAAACGTTACTTTATAAATTCCTCAAAAGAATGAAATAAGTGAAGAATGACCTCAAGAGCTAACGACGAAAATGACTATTAGAGTTTATGTATGATGCTCTTGAGGTATTCTTTAACTATCATGTCCAAATTTTGGGTGTAATTCCCAAACATGGTAACAGTCTCTATGCCATGAGCCTAATCCTCCTGCATCCAATGAGGTTCTAACAGACTGAAGGGGTGAAGTCAGGTGAAGTCGTATGCAGTGAAAGTCTGTGGCGGGGCTCCTTAAAAGATGACTATGACTAGGTGACGAATCCATGAAGATCCAGTATAAGCTAGTAAATACTAGGGTATGCTATGCTAGGAGTTTAGTATTTATCTTTATATGTGAAATCTTATAAAGAGAATGGAAGAATTCAGACTGTTAAACCATTCTTTCTTATATTGAATAGTGGAAGTCTAAGGTCATCAAAGCAAGGGATAGACATGATGGAACGTTTGAAGTCTTATTAGAAGAGGTGTGTTAGCACCAAAGACGTTAATAAGATGGCAGCAGGTTCTTAGTAGTAAAGATTGTATGCCGATTGAACTCGTAGTGGTAACACAAGCGAGGAGGATAAAACATACGGGAACGAAGGGACCTAGTCAATAGTAGTAGTATTATTATCCCCAATAATGAAACTATTCTATTGATGGAACGCCTTATGCGGTGAAAGCCGCACGTATGGTGTAGGCTCGTTATAAAGCCAATCGAGGTATAAGGCGAGAATAGCTTAAGTGAAGATACAACTGTATCAACATCAGATAGCAGTGTTGTAACAAATGTAGATAACACTGATGGTTCAGAATCTCTATCTACAGCATATAACACAACAACATCTGAACTAGATAGTGCCCTAACAGCACCAGAAAATGGTTCATATGAGATCCAAGATGGAAATGGTGATGCTGTATCTATTGATGACACAGCAGTAACGGAATCCATGAAAGTTGTAACAACTGCTGAAGATGGCTCCAATGCAACGTATAGCATCACTGTAGATGCAAATGGAGATACAACTGTATCAACATCAGATAGCAGTGTTGTAACAAATGTAGATAACACTGATGGTTCAGAATCTCTAACAGTTGCGAATAGTACAACAACATCTGAACTAGATAGTGCTCTAACAGCACCAGAAAATGGTTCATATGAGATTCAAGATGGAAATGGTGATGCTGTATCTACTGATGACACAGCAGTAACGGAATCCATGAAAGTTGTAACAACTGCTGAAGATGGTTCCAATGCAACGTATAGCATCACTGTTTCTTCTTCTTAATTGTATTTTATGAAAAGATGGATAAAATTCAGTAATACTACACTAAGATGACTATCTATACTTTTTACTAAATCCCCCCTCTATCAATAGTTGGGGGATTTGTCTGTATAAAAGCAGAACAGATGGACAACTAAAATCAAAACAAACAAAGATGGTACAGGTCCAAAATGAAAAAGCTTCTACTGTTAACTACATCACAGATGAGAATGATAACTCAATAAGTGCATTCGACGTATCTATGAACTTGCTGACAAATCAGTTTTTGCTTACCTAAACGAATTTACTGATGTTTATAACTTTTCCGTTAACGTACTTGAGGACGTTGATACTTCTTCTAAAACAATGAGAGAAAGTTTCAAGTCTGCTGTTATGGCAACCAATGTAAATAGTGAAGAAAATAATGATGCAACCTTTAATACGTTAGTAGGCTCAGTCATCACTGAGACAGAATCAGTTCAAGATACACTAGGTACTATTAATGATGATCTAACTACAGTAGAGTATCTAAACAACTTCAAAGTGATTTTAAGAAGAGGAATCGCAACAACAAAGTGTGATTGATGTCGCCGCTAATGAGTATACTGGAAAGAATTATAGAACTCTATTAGTGGATATTAAAAACGCTGTTGATAGTCAGTAGTTAATAGTCATTTGTTAAAAGAATAAAATACCTGAGTAAGATCGAAACAAAAAAGGTGGTACTGATCCAAAATCGGATCTGTACCACCTTTTTTATATCCAGAAAGTATCATTATATATTTTTATAAAAAGGTATCAAGTAGCTCAGGTTATTCAGTTTTCTTGCAAGCAACAGATTTACTTTTAAACTCCTAAATAACGACAATAAATGTCAGTTTTTGTCGTTATTTGTTGTAAATAAAATCCAAATAATAGTATACATTTGGTAAATAAATGTTACTATAGAAGTGGGGATAATATACTACTGTTGATAGCACGCCGTATGCGGTGAAAGCCGCACGTATGGTGTAGGCTCGTTATAAACCCTTTATGGGATAAGGCGAGAATAGCGAAGAAGCATTACAAACAGTTAATAACGCTGGAAATGCTAGTGAGACACAAGAAGCATTGGAACAAAACGCAAGACCTTTAGGTCTAGATACTTCTGAGTATGAAAACCTAGACTCTGAGGATCAAACAGATGTAGCTTCTTCTGTATTTAATAATCGTCCTGACGAGGGATACAATGATACCTCAGCAGTGCAAACTGCATTTAATGATGCCGTTCAAGCTGAACAGGAAGAGAATACAGCAGAAGCAGTACAAGCAGTCAACGATGCCAACAATATAGATCAGACACAAACAGCATTAGAAAGTAATTCTGAAGAACTAGGTTTAGATATGACAGAATATAATAACCTTACAGACGAAGAAAAAACGTATGTAGCTAATGACGTTTTAAACGCTAAAGGTGATGGTTATTCAAGCGCTTCAGCAATTGAAACTGAGTTTAACGATGGAGTAGATGAAGCTCCAGTAGATAACGCTCAGGAGTTGAATGATGCACTTTCTCTTGCTGAATCAGGAGATACTATTACACTTGCAGGGAATATTGATGATTTAGGTAACTCATTAAACATCAGTCAAGAAGGTATTACGTTAGATGCGCAAGGATATTCATTGAATGAAGAAATATCAGTATTGGCTTCAAATGTAACTATTAATAACATTACAATGAAAGCTTCAACAGCTTATGATCCAAATGCTGAAAATACTGGTAATCATGATTGGGCAATTGATGTAAGTGGATCTGCATCAGGCTTCGAACTTACTGCCTCTAATATTGAAGATTATTATGGTGGTGTTTACCTTAATACTGTAGGTAGCGTTAGCAATACTACGATCACAAATAGCGCTGCAGGTATGGGTATCGAGACAGACGTTGATCTTGCAGATTTAGTAGGTAAAGTATCAGGCAATACATTTGACACTTATGAAGTTCAAGGTATTGGGTCAATGGATCAAGGTAACTCTGAAGCAGCATCATCACTTGAAGATGATAATACTTTCATTAATGGAGCAGAAGGTTCCGTGAAAGTAGGAGTTCCAGCTAATAATTAAGAAACAATAAAACTCTGGTGAAGAAGTTCCGTAGATATACATCTGCGGGACTTTTTTTAACAAAAATATATGATGAGTAACAAGTTTTAGTAGAGTAAATGGAAAGATGAAGCTGAACCATTAGAATTTATTTTCCAATGCTTTTATCTATCAGGCTATAATTTAGTTGTAATACTACAACAAGTAACCACAGGAGGTAGGTATATGAATAGCAAGGAATTATGGGATGAAGTTCTAAAGATGATGAAAGAAGAGGTTCCAAGAGCTTCTTTTAAGACTTGGTTAGACAATACTGAAGCAACAATCCAAAATGATGTTTTGATTGTCACTGCAAGGGATGGCTTTTCAGCTGATTGGTTAAAGGTACGTTTTAAAGACCTCATTTCTGAAAAGGTGAAAGAAATAACGAATCAAGACTATACCATCGAGATAAAATGTGAGGGGAACACTTCATATTATGAGGAGACCTTCAAACACTTAATTGACTCTAGCTTGCGTGATACAAATGATGGAGAGAAAAAGAAAAGTAACGAGGAGCATATCAATCGACTTTACGAACTAATTGAAGAGCAACAATTAGACATCCGTTTGTTGAAAAGGTTAGTGTTGGAGCTTATGTCAAAATAGAAAAAAGAGAGTGGTCATGTAACGATAATGGCCACTCTCTTTTTGTAGTTGATTATATATGATTCAAGACGAACAAGGATAAAGCCCGCTTGATAAGTAATAAAATCAGCGGGCTTTTGGGAAAGCAAATAGTAAGGTTACCTTTATAATTAATATAGTTACCATTCTACATATAACTATACGTTTTTCATGGTATTAAAAGTAAGCCAAAAAAAGGATTCCCTAAAATAAATATCTTATACAAAATGAATAAATATAAATTCATTCAGAATTTGCATAATATTCGATATTATAGGAACGATATTCATAAATCATACCGCTCTATTAAGAGTTTGTATTTAGGGGGGAAAGAGGTTTGAAAAAAGCTATTGCATATTATAGAAAATCCATTAAGCCAAAAGGGGACACGACTGAAGAAGAGAGTATAAGATACCAAAGGGAAAGTATTCAATCATATGCTAAGGCACATAATATAGAAATAATAAGGGAGTATAATGACATTGGTTTTACGGGGAGAAACGTAAATCGTCCTGAACTACAAATTATGCTCAATGATCTTAAAGAAGAAAAGGTTGAGATAGATGAGCTACTTATGTATTCGACTAATCGCTTTGGACGTGACTTACTAAACAATATAAACACAATGATAGAGATTCTAGAGCAAGTCGAAGTCGTAAATTTTGTGTCGGAAAATTTAAGAAGTGATAGTGAATATTTCAAAACTCTATTCCTAATTTTAACTGCATCAGCTCAAGATGAGGTTGAAAGAATAAAAAAACGGTTTGCGAGTGCTAGAGAAGGAAAAGTAATTTATAAAAAAGAATTTCTAGGGAGTAACTTACCCCTAGGTTATGTAAAAGATAAACGAACAGGAAAGTTAGTAGCGGCAAAATCAGAGAACACTGCTGATTTAGAAATAATAGAAGAGTACACTTTCTTACAATACATTTATATTGCTTATGCCATGGGAATGGGACAAAGAGAGATAGCTAACAACCTGAATAATAAAAGAACTTCCACGCCTAGAAAGAAGAAGTGGAATAACAAATCAGTAGCCTATATTCTAGGTAACCCCATATATACAGGAGTACTTACAGGAACACTTGAAAGTGAGTTTAATTATTTTGTTGAGGATGCAAATGTGGAACCGATAGTTGATCCCTTGATGTTTGATTTTATTCAATACAAACTCTCTATGTCTAAACAAGGTAGGAAACCGAGAGCAAAATACCATCTACCTGAGTTTATTGTATGCGAAAACTGTGTAGTTCCAATGGTTGTAGATCAAGAGTCTTTAATATGTAATAAATGTGGTCATGTGGCAAGCGTTAGAGAGGTAGAATCTGAAATTAAACGGCTCTTAATTGGTTTTCTTCGGAATAATAAATTACCTAAAGATGAGTTACCAGACATGAAGATGTTAGAACAACAACTACGTTTCAAGAAAGAAAAAATAGAAAAAGCAATATATGAGTTGAAAGAACGACAGGATTTGATAGAAAGCTCTTATAGCGATGAATTGGCAAAAAAGGATATGATTGATATTAACACGAGCCAACAAAATAAATTAAAGATTGACCATCAATACACATATGAATTGTTACATTTTATAGAGGCTCATAAAGGAAAACTAGAAATGGGTAACTTTGAAGAATATCCTTTAATTATGAGAGTACCGTTTATTACTTTCGTAAATAAACAAGAAGTTCGTTTCTTGTTCCATAAAAGTCTTTTTAAATGACATGGTAAGGTGATTATAATTGGGTAATGGTTCTAAAACTGCCGTAGGATATGTGCGTACTTCTGGTGAAGTCAATCCAAGTCATAGTATTGACAATCAAATAAAGCGGATTAATGAATATTGTCGCGATAAGGGGATAATATTACGTGAAGTCTTAGTAGATGAAAAAAAGACTGGTACCAAAGTTGAAGGCAGAGATGCATATAAAAAACTAAAGAATCTTATTGATAACGGTTTGATTAACCTTTTGATTATAACTTTTTTTGACAGAGTTGGGCGGGAAGCATTTGAACTAGTAGGTATCCTTACTACATTAAAGAATAAAGGTATTGAAGTATATAGTATTGAAGAGAATCTTAATATCTCCAAAATGTCTCCATTGCAAATTGCTATAATTGCTCTTCAAGCAGAACATGAAAACAAAAATAGAGCAAAGTTAATACATGGTTCTAGAGAACGGTCTAAACAAGAAGGCAAATATACATCCAAACCGCCATATGGTTATAGGAAAGATCAAAATGGTTTTTTGGTAAAGGAAGAAGCTGAGGCCCAGGTCGTTCAAAAGATTTATAGCATGTTCCTCGAAGGTAAATCACTGAAGGATATTTATACATGGTTAAACGATAACAGTATCCCAGCTCCAGATAATAAAAAATGGGATGTGCGAAAAGTAAGAATTAGATTACTAACAAAAACTTATGTAGGTAGATGGTATGCGAGCCCAAAGAAAAGTGAAAAAAACACATATGAATATCGACTAATTTCTGATAAAGAACACCCTTCAATTATTTCTTTAGAAACATTTGAAAAGGTAAAAGAGATTTTGGAGACTAATATAAAAAAGACCCCACGAAAGAAACATTTTCACTTTCTTAGTAAAATTCTTATTTGTCCATTGTGTGGTGAAAAAATGCAGGCAAAGGTACCACCAACGAATGCTTATTATTGTGATAAGAAAGCATGTGACTATAAGGGGATAAAAAAAGAGGTTATCGAACCTCAAGTACTTCAACTATTAAAAGAACAAGGTGAAAAGGAAGAGGAGTATTATGAATTCGAAGAAAAAAGGAATACACAATCCAAAGATGTAGACAGATTATTGAAGAAAAAAAATAGACTTGAAAAGAAGTTTGCGTTGGCCGAAATAAATCAAGAGCAATATGAAACTGAAGTAAATCACATATTAACTGAACTGACCTATACCAAAGAAAAAGAACAAAAATCCATGACCCATGAAAAAATAAGCTATAAAAAATATATACAACCAATAGAAAATAATGACCTGGAGAAGGTTAAAGAGTATATGCTACGGGATAAATTAACATTCACTTTATCGAATAATTCAAAAGTAAAAGAAGTAACAGAAACGAACATCTAACGTATGTTCGTTTTTTTAATACTCTTATGCTTGATTAGCTTATAATATAGCTTTGAAACGAAGTGATTTGTAATAAAGGGTGAAAATGCCACAAAAGAGTAACTTACATAGGTACTCCTTTGTGGCAATTAATTATTCTGTGAAATCAAAATACGCTAGGTAACGAAAAAGTATAAAAGGGAGTAGAATATAAGGAAAATTAAGAGTTAGCGTCGTTTATCCTTACCAAATACCTTTTCTTCAAGTTCTTTCCGTAGCGCATTTTCTAAGGACTCTCGGTAAATGAACTGGATTTGTTCTTTTGGTGGAAGGTTAATGAACCGAGACATCCATTCTTCCTTGTTTCTTTTATTTTGTTGTGTCATATAGAAGTCACCTCCTAATAAGTATTATTTATCCAATAAATAAAAAATATTCATATTATGTTATAAATTAATGAGAAGTCGGGTATACTAAACTTCTCATTTTTTTGTTGAAAAAAATGGGTATTAATTCCATTGGATAATCTCTAAAAAGAGGCATTTATGGATTTACCATAAATGCCTCTTTAGATTAATCAAGAAGAAGGTAGTTTGTTGATGTCTTATAAGATAATACTTTTAATAACACTTGCCACTCCAAGTCAGTGAGGTGAATTGGTTCTGCTTGTGGTAATGTTTTAAGGTGAATACTTCTAGATTCTAAGTCCAACTCATCCTTCTCAAGAAACAATATTCTATCTAATGTAAGGTCAGGATACTCTAAAAGTGAAATGATTAGAAATATCCTATATATTTCATATATCATAATTTTGATCACCTATATAAATAAGAAGATTGATTGATGTATATTTTTTTTAATTGTCAACATAATAATATTGAGCGGAGAACAAAATAAGTTAAAACATATTTTCGACAACCAAGGCATTGTTCATTTTTTATAAATAAATGTCTCAAGCGTCATTGGATTGTTCAAAAGTGTAAAAAACATATCTTGTTCTCCACGGGTTACGTAAGCTTATTGATCGTCGGCCGAAGGTTATCGACATTCAATTGCTGGTACCTTGCTGTTGATCGTAAATCCGTATGGCCTAGAATGCTTGCAATAAACTTTTGGTCCACATTCTGTAAAGTTAAATGGGTCGCTGTGCAATGCCTAAGAATGTGGGGGGTTACTCGTTTTGTTATACCTGCGTATTTTGCTACCTTCTTTAATTGCGTACGGATAAGGTAAGCACTAATCGGTTGGTTCTTTAGTCGAGGGGAGGAAAAGACATAGTCCGAACCATCTCCGCGACAATCCAATAGGAAATCAACCAGGATATCGTACATCACCTCATTAAGGGGAAGGTATAAGTCACGGCCGCCTTTGATCTTCTCTAAATAGAGTTGCTTGCTTTTTAGGTCCACATGTTTTTTGGGGAGTGTTCTTATAGGTGAGATACGACTCCCTGTATAATACAGCAAGCTATACAGTGTGTAGTAATACTTCGAATACACCTTGGCTGTTTGGAGAAGGTTATGAACTTCTTCTACATCCAATACAGCTGGTAGTGGCGTATAGATTTGGGGTTGCTTAATCCGTGCAGCTACATCTACTTTGAAGTCCATCTCATACACAAGAAACTTGTAAAAGGATTTCAAGGTCGAAAGGTGCCTTGAAACGGAGTTAGGTTTGAAATCCAGTGATTCTAGATAGCCTAAATAATCCAAAATATCTTCCTTCTGGATTTCTTCGGTTAGGATATTGCCTTTGTATTCGTGATAAAGAAATTCACTAAACTTCCGTAAGTCCTTTTGATATCCTGTAATGGTTTCCTCAGAGTAATGTTGTCTTTTTAGGTGACGAAGGAACTTTTGGGCATACAAGTTCAAGTCAAACGTTTCCTGAATAATCATCGTTACATAGGTTACCTCCTTTCTATTGCGGCAAGTGTTATTTTACCCGTGGAAAAATATATTATGTAAACATAAGGAAAGCCCCAGCATTATCCAGCCGAGGCTTCATTTTGCATGTCCAATAAATGTTGTTGAATAAACCAATTCAACTGATGATCGTTACATTGAACATTGTTGATATTATTGATGTTATCCCTTACATAATGAAAGCGATCCACAGTAGAAGATGTGGGACTAAACCATAAAAATGTTGAAACTTTCTGTGATTCGGATAGATGTTGAAGGGGTTTCTGGGAGACATATCTTATAGTCGATTCACCAATCCAGTTTTCAAACAGGTTGATATGACCCTGGTCTTGATACAGAAGGGAAATAACTAACACCGATTCGTCCAAATGAAGATGGAAGTAAAGCTCCCTTTCATTCATGGAAATATAACCTTCCTTCTCCTCCATACGAGGGGAAGTATTCGTACTATCCACCAGAGCAAGCCAATAACGTTTAACATCTAAAACCATTTGCTTTAATTCCCTAGCGTCATAAGGAGTGAGCATTTGATAGAGCTTCTCCTGAAGATCCTTCTTAAATTCCTCAATAACACTTTTGCAAGTTGACTCTTCAAGCTTCATCAGAAGAGATACAAATTCCTCAATATGCGGAGGGTACGTGTTGCTCTCCCTGTTTCTACCTGAAGGGGGTTTCATCTCTTTTTCAAATTCCATCTTTTCATCTCGAAGTTCCAATAATTCTTCGTAGGGTACACGGAAATACTCCCCCAATTTTTGAAGTGTTTTATCAGAACCACTCCTCATTCCTTTTTCCAAGAACCCAACATAAGCATGTGATATTCCCAGTTGTTCTGCCAAGACGGTTTGGCTTAAATTGTGCTTTTGACGCAACGACTTAATTCGATTACCTAAAGGGCTACTCAATAAATTCTCTCCTTTCTTTTGAATAATGAGCTTGTTTTCCATTGCTACTCACCTCCGTGTTACATCGTATTGTATCCAGATATTTCATTTCTACTCGGTTCCAACACAAACAAAGTAGCAGAAGAGTTAAATCGACTTAACGATATAGCTAGAAGATTCTGAATGAGATCTTAAAAAGTAGATATAATAACTCCCTATAATTACTATGAAGAGGGATGGATGTGTATGGAGTATTATAAGATTGGTGAAGTAGCAGCGTTGTTTGGTGTGAATCCGCAAACCGTAAGGCATTGGATTAATGGCGGGAAACTTGAATGTATAAGGACTCCAAGGGGGCATCGTCGCTTTGAGAAAGACTATATCGATGCTATCTTAAATGGCACAAATGAGGCAGTAAAAGGAACACGATATGCAATCCTTTATCTAAGGACACCTACCTCTACAACGGAAAAGGAATACGAGGAATTGGAACGTCAGCTTACAACACTTTCTTCATGGGCCTCCAAGAATGGGTATAGCGTACAGCATGTCATGAAGGACAAGAGTTCAACTCTTGATGGAGATAGAAAGGGCCTGAAGGAACTTGAAGATGTTCTTAACAACGTTAAAGAAGCATTTGTCATCATAGAAAATATCAATATAGTTACGTACTTTGGGTATGATTACTTTGAAAAATGGGTGGAACTTACAGGGAATCATGTTGTTTTAATGGATTCAACAAGAGCACCAAGTTGTGAGGTTCTACATGATTTAACTGAATGGCTTGAAATGAAGACTTGAAGCGGTTGGTAGAGGTGTTACGTTAATGATTTTGATCCTGGGAGCCGTGAATTAGGCTCTATTTTTATTTATTACATTTGGAGTGAGTAGGTTTCCCAAAAAAATAAATCCACAGACTAAACTTGTACTAATAAATCATCTAAACTGTGTAAAACGCTTGGGAGGGTATAAAGTATGGTTCGTTTAGATGAGTTGCATTTTGTTCAGAGATGGGGAGTTGCACCCATAAAGAGTATGGAGTTTCATAATGTTTGTTTCGCATTAGATGATAGAGTAAGAGTTTATCCAAACCTCAATGAGGTAGTAGCAACTGAAAGAGAAATCATCTTCCCGTTATACCAAATTGAATATCAAGGTGAACTTGTAGCCATTAGGGGAGAAGAGTACTTCATACATAAGGATGGTAAGGAAGCGGTTATAAGCCAGTTTCGAGAATATATGGAAGAGTTCTTCTTTACTGAAGAAGAACTTCGGCTTTACCTGACTGATCTTGGATTTGATTTATACGAGGACAACGGTGAACTCAATTATTTTGTATTGTATGAAATGGCCATAAATGAAGGCTTTGAGTATAATGCAGTATTGCAATGTTGGTTGAAATAGATGTTAAGCCCCCTTTTTGAGTATTTTTTGCTTGTATTATTAAACCTGAATTTTCCAATATTACCTTCTTGTTTTATGTTAGTAATGGTATTATTGATATGATAAACCGTTTTCAGTTGGAGATAAGATGTGATTATTAAGCTAATGATTTGAGGGGGATATCCTATTGGGGGTGTGTATATGTAGGAAAAGCATATACTGTTTAATTTTTTAAGAGCAATATTCCTCCTTAATAATTAGAGAACTACCTAAGAGTTACTATATATCAATTAAGATAGGAGAGGATTATGTTGGTTGTTATTGGTTTAATTCTTTTAGGAATTTTAGTGTTTATTTATGTTGGAGTCGTATTAGCAGATAAGGAAAAAAAGGAAAAGAGGGGGTATAGTAGCATTATCGTTGGTTTGAAGTATATAGGTGGTATTGCAGGCTTGAAAGAAGGAGAGGAAATTCAAATCGAAACCATGAACGATCACCTATTGTTGAATGAAAAACATAAGTTGAGATTGGAACAAGTGAAACGTGTTCAGTATCTATCAGAAGATAATCTAGTAGAAAAACAAAAATCTGTCATAAAGCGAGCTATTGTAGGGGGATTGCTGCTTGGTCCACTTGCAGCAATTGTAGGTGGAATAAGTGGAGTTGGAAAGAAGGAATCAAAAGAAACGCATCATTTTCTTTCACTAGACTATACAGATAAAAATGGGGAAGAGCAAACTGCTATATTCCTAGCGGGCTTTTTGGCTAAGGGAAGCTCTTCAGATTTTATCGATGATGTTCATCAAAAAATTGGCTATGTAGTTCCAAGTAGTAAGGATGAAAAATCACTAGAGATATAATGGTTGAGATATTCTCTTGAGTTTTAGGTATGTTCTCGATTGGCTACTTTTGAAACGAAACTCACTGGAGGTACCTCCAACTTTTCTGTGATATTGCAAGATGAAGCAGGTAACAATAGAGATTTGCTTGTCAACATCATAGGTGAGTATGAAGGTACTACATTTGCTCTCATCCCTAATGATGGACCTTATTACTTAAACATACGCGCAGATGGAAGGTGGGAATTATTCACCAAACACCTCTTTTAGAAAGAACAGTTGCACCAACTACACTAAAAGGGAATGGAGATGATGTGGTGTTTTTGGATATGGTGCATGAAATTAATAACTATTAAGGATCGATGAGAGAAAAGCTGAGGGATACATTATTGCAATGCTGGCTGAAATTAGTGATTTAGTTGGTGATTTAACATTCTCCTTGGATACTTTCTGTTCTCGCAATAAACTTATATTGAGTGGGAGTGAAGAAAAGTGGAAAATGATGAAGAGAAAGATTACTTAGAAAAACGAATTCAAATGGCAGGTGAATTTGCACGTTTGGAAGCGAAAATTTATGGTACTTATGTAGTTTATATGGATGAATATGAGGGATTAGTAAGGGAATTCCCCGATGGAACGATTGTGAAGATTAGATGAAACTACATGTGTGGTAGAGGGAGAAGGAGTATTTAAAAATATTCTTTATGCTTTGGTGATTTTATTCCGAATTGGATCAACCGATAAATAAATATTCAACTAATAAGTGATTTGTTGAACCACAAATTACAAAAAGTGCAGTGGAATAATATATATCTGCTATTTTTTTGTAATGAATGTTGTTATTATTAATTCGTTAATAGTAACAATTTTTACATATTTTGTTATAATAGGTCTTATACTCAAAGGTACTACGGATTAAGAGCAAATCAGATATTTCAAATTATATTCCTGTAATGAAAGTAGGATGTAGTATTTTACTATCCTAATTTATAGCAAAAAGAGAGAGGCAACTCGTATAGTACACAAGTGCCTCTTCTCAAGAAAAAGATGTCATATAATTTAATATTTCCTCTACTGTATAATTTTATACATAATGGACCATTAGAATTTTGCTTTTTTTAAAGTTCAGTATAAATCCAACTTTTTAGGGGGGGTTTGATGATATATCGTGAGCAGTTCCATCAAGAATTAAGCGAGTTAAAGTTAACTGTACAAACTATGGCTAATAAAACTTCTGACCTGTTTCAGCTTGCTATCGATGCTTTTATTGAAAATGACCTGGAAAGTGCTAAAAGTGTGTTGGATAGAGATGAGGAAATTAATGAAATGGAGAAATTGATAAACGATAAAGTGAGCTCGCTAATTGCAAAGCAACAACCAGTGGCATCTGACCTAAGAAGCTTAGTGGTTGCTATGAAAATTTCATCAGATTTAGAAAGAATGGGCGATCATGCTGTGAACATATGTAAAAGTACCATTCGTATAAACTCTCATGAACGGAAGGATAGTGAAAAAGTTCTACAAAATATTGATTCTATGAAGGAACTGGCTCTCGACATGTTAGGAGCCTCAATGTCAGCTTATCGTAATGAGGACATAAAGGAAGCAAAAAAGTTGATGGAATTAGATGAAGATGTTGATGAGATACACCAAGATAATTACCTGAGGATATCTAAAGAGTTTATAAGTAATCCTGACAAAAAGCAAGTTGAACATCTATTGGAATATGCGTTCATTTCTAGGTATATAGAAAGGTTTGGCGATCACGTTAAGAATATTGGAGAAGAGGTATTTTATTTAGTAAAAGGTGAAACAATGGAATGAGATAATTATTCTTATTTATAGGAAGATTCAATAAATAAAATACCTTTTTCTTTAGCAGCCTGATCTATTAATGTTAATTCAATCTCCATTGCACGTGTTAGGATATTTTGTTTGATTTTCTTTTGAATTTCATAATGGAATGCTGATAATAAATCAGGTGGAAGGTTTCTATAAAAATCATCCTCATTTTTCATGTCAATCCTCCTAAATAACTATAATATTACTTATTATACCATGTTATTGAAAGATGATATAGGCTATATGGTGAGGGTTGGTCAACGGTTACCTAGCATATAATATACCGAAAAGCTTTTACCATAGAAGAATAAGTGGATGCTCTTAAAGATCCCACTTAACAGCTTGAACTCTTCATATCTTGTAGATTGCTAAGTTTACCTATCATATAACGTTTATAGCAGAGTATATGTTTTATTTAGTAAAAGGGGAACCTTTTGATTTAAATGGATAAGCGTAACATCTATTTCTACAATAAGAAAAAGAGGCGCATTAACTTCCTCTTTTTACTAGTGATTTAATTATTCTTCTAGAAATCCAGGCAATTAGAAAGTATATAGGAAATGAATAAATATGCCGCCAGTTATAAGGTTCGTAAATCCCTATTTTTACAAATATCACTTCTAAACCAAATGCCATAAAAGCAGAAGTGATGAGAGCTAAAAGAGCAAATTTTTTCTCACTATCTTTTGCTATCTGATAGCAAATCATAAATAAAATACTAATCCCAGTAAAATCATAAGGGTACAGCTGTGGGTAAAATAACCAATGTAATCTAATAGGATAACCCCAAGCCATTGCATTACTACCAATTGCATCAAGAATAGTTGAGAATACTCCCGCAAGTAATCCAAATGAAAGAATCTCTACACCTCTTTTTTTATCCACAAATACCCACCAAATAATCCAAGGAACCGTAGAACCAAATAATAGTAGCCACCATTGCCATGATAAATAATCATTTTGTAACCAATAGGCTTCCAAGAGTTCTTTAAAGTGTTTCTTAGCTTCTTCTACTTCTTGAAACGAGGGTGATTTCATATATTTTTCCACTCCATAGGGGGATTGATTTTATTTAAGGGCAATATTAAAGCTTAAACATTCTTTTATTTTTAGGAATGGAAGATAATATTATTCACTAAGAATTTAGTTCGATTATTAAAATTTTATATAAAAAAAGACCGTGATTAATATCACGACCCTTCGTTTTCTGTAACTAGCTCATTATCGTTCGTACCACATTCAGAACATTGAAGCCAAAGCATATAGACGGTTTTATCAGTGAATTCATTTGGCAATACTTTTATGATTACTAGTTCATCATGTAAACAATTTGTACATCGTTTTTTGTATAACTTTCGTATTTGATATTTAGACATATAATCCCCTGTCATTCCCTTGAAAGAGTTTTTATTACACCAATATAATGTAATTTATTAAGATTATCCTTTAGAAGTTAAAAAATCAACAGTAAATACAAAAATAACGAATGGTAATATTATCAATTTTCCTAGGGGTGTATATCCTGTAACTTTCCGTTTCGCAAGCAACTTTTAATTTTGGAATGAGTTAGCATTTATTATATGTAGATAACATATCTGTGTGTTTTATAGCTGGCTTAGTATTATTCTATAAACTAAAACAGTAAGTGCGATACCTAAAGATGAAGCTTATGTCTTGTAAGACATAAGCTTCATTATTTTTTATGTTGTATTCAATAAAAAAAGAAGGATTGTGAATTGTTTTGTCGAAAGTAGTTATTTTGTAATGGGGTAATGGTTGTATCTATTGGAGAGTTGTATCTTGTGAGTCTGGTTTATATCATAATTCACTTTGAACTCTATAATTTACATATTCTAAAAGAAATATCTAAGAGGTACTATTTTTGCAATACATCATTACAGTAATAATACCAGGGGGATTATATGAAAAGATTATTATTAGTTGGCGTATCCATATTAACGATTGGTGTGTATCAACCAATCAGTGTTGATGCTAGCAACCAAGAATTGAATGTTGAAAATGAAGCAGGAGCTATTTCAAAGGGAAATATAGTTGATCAACTTCGGGATGTGAAAAGCGATTTTAAAGAACTAATGAAAAAATCCATCTCTGATGGTTCAAAAACATGGACTATTAATTTCAACACAGAAATTGATTCAGAAACATTCAACAATGAAAGTGTGTATGTGGTAGATGGAGAAGGAAATAAACTGACTACAAAGGTTACCTACATAGATGAATCAAAAGAAGGTGTAGTTTATGCACCAGATACTGGTTACAAAAAAAGTGTGAATTATACTTTGATTGTAACGGAGGATGTGAAAACAAATAAGGGTGTAGCATTGAGTCAAGGTGTTACTATGAAGTTTGAATTATCTGGAGATGATTCAGAACAAAGCAGTAAGGATATTCATGATTTTTCAAAAGAAGAGTTAGAAGCTTGGATTGATAAGGAAGAGGACCTTACTCGTTTGAGAGAATATCCAGTACAGAATGATATGTTTAATAATGATTTAAAAAAAACTAACGATGAATTTATGAGCACCCCAGGTAATACTGAAGATGTAATGAACGAATATTTCCTCCAACCAGCCTCGGGTTACATGGAAGCTTATTATAATAGGAACTATAAAATTATAGGGGAACAATTTAAAGACGAGATAAGTTATTACTTCAAGAGTTCCCATATCCACAATGATGTATTCTATGCTAAAGAGAATCTGAAAAAGATGTTTGAGGTTTTTGTTCAAGAAACCAGGGAAGAAAAACTTAACTCAGAAAGTATATTTGTTACAGACTTATCTATGTATTACCAAGCAATGGATGATTTAGGATTCCCAAGTGATAGAATGAGAGGAACGCAATACATTAAGTACAAATCTGGTAACGTTCTACCTGAAGGAGTTGAATTAAATAAGTGGTATAAGCGTGATGTTGATGTGAAATTATTAAACAACGCAGTAAATAGAAACATTATCACATGGGAGACAGCAGTTTATGCATTTGATGGTATTTTACCTCTTTCCTCCTATGAAAAGGTTTCTAAATAATGTACAAGTGACATTTATTTTGGTTTTACTATTTAAAGATGTTTGTTAAGAGATGCCGTTTTAAAACTAAAATAGTAAGTGCGAATAACCTTAAACAGGTTAAAGTAGAGTTCAACATGGACGTTTCTGGCAAAGCTGAATTTGATAGTGTTGATAACTATGACCTTGAAGATTCTGAAGGAAATGACATCCCACTAGAAGATGTGAAAGTTGATGGAAGTGATGTTTGGTTAGTAGTAGATACTTCTGAAGAGACTGTAGATCAACAAACTGATGCTACACTAACTGTATCTGATATGGTTCTTGAAGAAGAAAAAGAATTTGATGTTCAATTCCAAGATACTACTATTCCTACAGCTGAAGATGCTTCAGTGATTGGCATCCGTACTGCTAAAGTTTCATTTAGTGAGCCGATTGTTGATAATGGTAATCTTGATGATGGCTTTGAATTAGAAGATGAAGATGGATCAACTTACAGTATTGATGAAGTAGAACTTCAAAACGGCGGTACTGAAGCACGTGTTACATTCTTCTCTGATTTTGAAGATGGAACTTATACGCTTTCCACTACTAACGAATTAGAAGATTATGCTGGTTATAGCGTGACTCCAGAAAGCTTTGATATCGAAGTAGAAGCTGATGACGAAGCACCAGAACTAGAAGGAACTCGTAATGCTACTCAAACTAAAGTAACACTTGAATATAGTGAAGATATTGAATTTGATGGTATTGATGAATCTGTTGTATATCATTCTGACGTAGCTGATTCAATCGAAGCAGATGCTGACGCAGTTGAAGACAACGATTTCCTTAAAAACTTCTACCACACAAATTCAAGTAACACGCCATATAAAGCAGAAGTTAATGGAAAAGAAATCACACTATGGTTTGATAATGATCATGCATTACCAGAAGGTACAGCATATCTTTATGTAGGTGGAGAGACAGTAACGGACCTTTGGGAAAACGTTCAAGAAGACACTGAACGTGTAAGTACTGAAGTAGAACTAGACGAAGAAGCTCCATCAATTGATAATATTGAGCAAGTTAATAATAGCCAAGATAAATTCGAAATCACATTCAGTGAAGAAGTTTCAACAGACTCTGCTGAAGACCTTGATAATTACACAGTAGAGAACGCTGATGGTGAAGAAGTAGAATTAGATGGAGCGACTTTAGGTGGAGATAATACTGTAACGTTAGAATTTGAAGATTCTCAAGAAGGTAACTTCACTGTTTCAGTAGATGGCGTTGAAGACCTATCAGGTAATTCTGTTGATCAGACTTCTGAATTTAACATGAAAAATGTAGCTAACCTAGTAATCAGTGAATTCTCTGGCTCATACTACCAAGAAACTGATGAAACTACAGTTGCCATTGATTTTGGTAGAACTATGGCTGTTGAAGGTCAATATTCAGTTACAGATTTAGATAAATATGAAATTGGTGGGGTTAACCTAGGCGATGTTAGTGGTGCTAACATTGAAGCAGTTAACAGTAACAATGGCGTAGAAATTAATTTCGACAATGACGATTTCACAGATGCAGGTGGAAACCTACCAGAATCAATTGAGTCAAATCTTGATGATGATGATGCTCAAGAAGTTCTTGTTGACATGGGACGCGTAGCAGACGCAGACGATAATAAATCAGACTTTACGGGAGATTTCCAAATTGAAAATGGCTTAGAGTCCACATTTGGAGCTGACCTTATTGAGGCTACATCCAATGATGAGATTACTGTTGATTTCTCTCAAACATTAGATGACTTTGATCGTGAAGACTTCAAACTTGTTGGTGACGATGATAAAACAATTGATGGTCTAACAATCAGCCAAGCGACTAAGACAGATGACAACACAGTAGTATTTGAACTAAGTGATAACTTAAATGACGATGCTACATTTGATAGTGGCGATGGAAAAACGTCTGTGTATTTAAGCACTTATACCAAAAAAGATGGGCAAGACTATAATGTTAAGACTGATAACCGCTATGGTACAGAAGTAGCATTAGACAAAGCTGATGTAACTGACGGTATTGCTCCATCCTTAGATCAGCGTACTAATGATGACGATGAAGAAGTAACAAACGTTGAATACTTTAGTGACCAAGGTGAAGTTGTTCTAACATTTAATGAAAATATTAAAGATAGCTCAGTATCAACAACATCATTTACTGTAGATGGGTATAATGTAGATGATGTAGCTGTAGATGGTAACGAGGTTACACTTGTAATCGATTCAGCTGATATTGATGATGACCTTGGTATGGGTGTCGATATCGAGCAGAATGCTGCGATTACGGATGATAAAGGTAACAAAGTAACAGGCATCGATACTCAAATCAATTTTGAAAATGATGATGATACTACAGCACCAAATGGTGTAAGTGAAGCAACAACTGCTTCTCAAAAGGAAGGTTCAACATCAGTAGCAACAGTTAATATTACTGATGAAGATGCTGATTTTGAAGGCGTAGACCATTATAATGTCTTTGTTGAGGCAGGTTCAGAGCCTGGTACTGATGTAGATACTGATAGTTATGCAACAGTAAATTCTACAGGTGAAACTGATATCGATTTAACATCATTAACTAATGGTGAAGTTAACCCAACTGATTCTGAAGATGTTAATTTCAAAGTTGTAGCTTATGATGCTGCAGGTAATGCATCTACACCACAATCAAATGATATGGTTACTGTAGTTTGGGATGAGAATGGTGAAGGTATTGCATCTACTGCAATCACACAAAATTCTGCAACAAACCAAATGCTTTCAGACGATAAAGAATTTACTGTAACTTTAAGTGGTGATTATGATGGAGCTTATGGTAACAACATTGATGTAGTTTTAACTTCATCTTCAAATGGAACAGGACAACCATCTGCTAGTGCCAGCTTTTCTGGTTCAACTTTAACTATTGATCAAAATAGTGACAATGCTGGTACGGTACAAGACTTAATTGATGCAGTTGATTCAGTTAGCGGATTCACAGCAGCAGTTAGTGGCAATGGAGTTGCAACTACTTCACTAACTGGTAGTGAAACAGAAGTTGCAGGTACAACTGCAACTGATGGAGGTAATGATAGTGTAACTGTTAATTTGGATGAAGTTTATGCTTCAAGCACAGTTGACAGTGACTCTACTGTAGATTTCGCAATTAATGATGGTTCTTCAGTAACATTTACTTCAACTACTGATGAAACTGATGAAGATACACTTACACTTAATATTACAGATGCTGGTGCTCAGGTAAATGGTGCTAATTTGAATATTAAAGATGGTGAAATTACAGATCAGTATGGAAATAATCTAAGCACTACTGCTACACCTATTAACTAATTGGATTTATCTACTGAAGAGTAGAACAATCTAAACAACCAAAATCAGAACAAATCAAGGTGGTACAGGTTCGAAATGAATCTGTGCCATCTTTTTTATTGTATATATTCATAAAAGTCAGTAAATATCATGAGATAAAAAAAGGGGTTGTCGCCTTCAAAAATTAAATCAGACGAAAAATCGGACTTAAATCTATCAATATTAGTCTGAAATTGTAGATTGATAGTATAGTTTGAAAGAGAAGATGCAGATTGCTGAAGAGGAAAATGTGTTGGTTTAGAATTGATGGCATGCGAAATAAACCTTTTCAACGTAATATTTCAAAAAGGCTATGAACGTTTGAATATGATATGTAATTAGGAGACTCTTTTGTAGGTGTGGTATAAACCACCCAAAATAGGAGTCTCTTTTAATTTGCTCTCTTCTATCTTCATTGGTATATAGGTAGGTGAAGGAATGGGGGTCTTATAGTTGATTCCTTGATGTGTGCGATCATTGTTGTAGTAATTGATATATTCCGCTAGTTTCTTTTCTAAATGTGTTTCATGTAGTGGAATTAGATAGTCGAGTACTTCTCGTCTTAACGTACCGTTTACTCTTTCTACATAAGCATTTTGCCATGGAGAACGATAAGATGTCGGCTTCGATTGAATACCAGAGGACTTTAGGAAATCCTGAATATCTCTGGACCGGAAAACAGGGTCGTTATCATGAATAAGGTACTTAGGCGTTTGACCATATGGTGTGGCATTGCGTAATTGTTGTTTCACCCACGATGAATTAGGATTCTTTGTAACTCCGAACTGAATGATTTTGCGGGTTTCATGATGAATGATGACAAACACATATAAAATCTCCATTTTGATAGTTGGGACGGTTAGAAAGTCCATAGCCCAAGTCTCTGAAAGATGGTTATGTATAAAAGATTTCCAGGAATCGATCTGCTTTTTGGTCGGGGTTTTGCGGATATTTGGTAAGTACTTAGCAATGGTGTTAGGAGCTGGGACATTTTTCAATCCTAAAAGAGCCAGTCTGTCGTGAATCTTTTCCGGAGAATGTAAGGAATTTTCTTTATGTACTTTTTTGATTGTCGATATCCATTCTTTCGATAATGTAGGACGACCGGTTTTTTGTGATTTACGTTTCCAAAATCGTTTGAATGCTGTGCGATGCCATTTAATCACGGTTTCAGGTTTCACAATGATGAGGGCATCTTTCCAACCACTATGTATCTTCGAAAGAATTACCCATAACTGTCTGAATGCCTGGTTCGGTCTTGGCTTTGGTAGTTGGTTCTTTTGGTAGTGATGGTTATAGATGGACAGCTGACTTTTGAGGGCAATATTTTCTAATCGAAGATTATGTGTACTTTTGAAGTGAAGCTTAATGAATTGGAAGAGGTAGGCTAATAAGCTCAATATACTGTGTATGAAATCCATTTTCTAACTCCTCGTTTTTAGTGAAAATATTAAGATAAAGGAGAAGTTTATACAAGTGATGCGTTTTAAATAAGCGTTCTTCAATGTAGAATGAGGATAGTTGAGAAAGGACTGAGGAGATGAATAGAATAAATCGTGAATCCTTATTTCATATTTTTAATGATGAAGTCGTAGCAAAATCATTTATTGATACTTATTTTGATTTGAACAAAGCAAAGGCGATGCTTACTATTGATGAATGTTTAGATCTTAGTGAGTCATATGGAGTGCCATCAGTGGCTTTAAGTGCAACGAACAAGCAAAAATATAAGTACAAGGTGTACATACATATCATTGAAAAAGAGCACCTGAGTTCTGATTACCATGGTTTATGGGGAAGCATCATGTTGGAATCTATGAATAGAGCTAAAAAATATAATCCCATGGAACCTGTTGTTCATCTTGTCATTGCCAATCATGAATGGATTGATCAAAGAATTTTTGATACATCATTTAAGATTGAAAATCCTAACACTTCCAGGTATTTACCTGCTAATTTGGTTGAAGTTCAGGTTATAGAACTGCCAAAAATGAGAGAGAAGTTTGATATAATGCGTCCATCTACTATTGTTAAAACCCCGATGTATCGTTGGTATGTTTTCTTGGATAATGAAACCGAAAAGCCATTACTTAGAGAAGTGGTCAACAAAGATGATGCGATTTTTAAAGCTAATGATTTATGCAAAGGATTTCTATAGAATTAAATGAGTTTCTAAAGCATGTGTTATATTAATAATGTTTTAAAAAGGGTTATCTTGTTACAAAAATATCTAAAGTCATAAATCTTCCAGGTATTGTATCTTGGAAACAATACCTGGACATCATTCGTTGTGCTATAGTAGTTTTCCCATAATAATAAGTCTTTTTTTTATTTAGTTGATAAAGAATTTAATCAATCATGTATATTCCTTTTGATTAGCTCATCCACAGCTTCTGTAACTTTTCCAAGGTCAACAAGCAATACATGACATGGGTAATTCATAATCTCATTTCTACTCTTAGCTTGCTTGTAGTTGGCATTATCCCCGAACTGTACTAATGGAAAGCATGCTATATGCATCCCTTCAGGATCGCACCTCTCCATGAAACCATGCCATACGATACTCTATAATATCGCTTTTGCTTATTCCATTCGCCATAACTTGAAGGAACTAAAATATGATCCCATTCTTCTAATGGGGGTTGATAATTATTCATTGGATACCACCTCAATTAAATAGAATAAGGTTAGTATAAGTGAGGTTAGCTTATTTAGCTAAGTCCACATAAGTGAATTAAGAAGATTTTATCCTATACTACTCTTAGAGAAAACTCTAATATTCTCTGTATTTCGTAATTTTTCACCTTTCAACTGAACCCATTACCTTAAATCGGTTGAGGAGCTTCTTTAATTGTTTATGGCATTTTTAGAACAAGCTGCTGTTTCAGACGAAAAGAGAGGTTACGGATATCAGCGTCCATATATAACAGCTATTGTCATCGCACGAATTAGGGTGCTAGTTCACTTGTTATTTGAAATGCAATCTATTCAGCTTCAAGAAACTCGAAGGATTAATAACATTATGTGGTAAAATGTTATTAATGATTATGATAATTCTGTCTTCCTCTAACAAAGCAAAAAAGGGGATGAAGTTGATATTGCTGAAGTTCGTAAAGTAATTGGAAGTATCAATAGGTTAACCTATGCGAACATTCCGAGATTTTTAGAATGAACAATATGAAACTATTAGGAGAGTCCTAAAATGAAAAAGAAAATGAGCTATTTATTTTTACTTTTAACGACCATCTTTATGGTTGGTTGTACTGAGGTAGAAGATACATCCATTAGCGATAAAGAAACAAATTCACAAGAAGCAGCCATAGCTAATACAGATAAAAATAGCGTAGAAGAAGAAGAAGCTACCACCTCGAGTGTTGATGAATCTGCTGTAGAGGAAACGCAGACCGAAACAAATAATGACCTGTTCTCAGGATATAAACGTATTGAAGTTGATGGTGGTGATTTGTCTGGAGATCGTGAAACGAATGTCGTTGTTGACATTGGTTACGGGGACCGTGAATATTGGGCATTTACGAATGAACATGGGCAACTAGTACGTGTCGTTGCAGATAAAATCATTTTACAAGATGACGGTAACGAACCTGTATTATCGTCTGGAAGATACTACTCTGATGAGGCGAAGGTTCCTGGTGTCGAAAGTGATGTTTTAGATGAAGGGCATGTTATTGCTGATTCTCTCGGAGGGGTATCGAATGCTTATAATATCACACCACAAGAAAGCACGCTCAATCGTCACGGTGATCAAGCCTATATGGAAGATGCGATCCGCAAGGCAGGTGGCGCTACGAACTTTGAAGCAATTATCACATATCCGAATACGGAAACGCAGATTCCTTCAAGTTATCAGTACACCTATACGTTAAAGGGTAACGAAATCGTTGATACATTTGACAATGTGAATCCTGATGAAGTGAACGAATCACTTGGTTTAACAGACAGTGAGCCTTCCGATTCAACGAGTTCAAATACAAACGGTGATATTTCTAGTGTTGATACGAACGGTAATGGACAGGTGACAATTAAAGAAGCAAAAGCAGCTGGTTTCAGTATGCCAATAATGAGTGATCATTGGCTATACCCCTATATGCGAGATAATGATGGTGATGGGATGGTTGGAGAGTAAGCCTATAGACAAGGAGGGAAAATAATGCCGCGTTTTACAAAAGAAGTAATACAAACACTTCTGGATCAAAATGAAGGATTCGAAAGAACCACGTACTATAAGGATAGAAATTTTAGAGAAGATAATCATTATATAATTTCGGGTGGAAATTTGTATATTCGTAGGACTGGTAAAACCTCTTGGTCTGATAGTAAATTCGATGAAGAAGAAATAGCTGATGTTGAACAAGCAAGAAAATTCTTGAAAAAGTTCTATGATGATTTGAATTGTGATGGAGTAGAATAAGATACAAGTTTAAACATACCTGAATCAATAAGATCGATTAATCAATCGGTCTTTTTTCGTTTCCTGTCGACTTTAAATCCCAAGAAAAATGAAGATGCTTCTATTTTTAAAGCTAATTTTATGTAAAGGATTTCTATCGAGTTAATCGACTTACCACCTTTAGATAAAATGAAATATACATTCAAATAAAAAAGATCCGTTCTTAAGAAATGAACGGATCTTTTTAGAATATAAACTTATGTTATTAGAATCTAATTTAAGGCAAGCTCTCACAAGCAACCCCGTTACCATCTCCATCTAAACGATGTGGATCAGATTCAGGGCCTCCAGCTGCTTCGAAAAAGGATTGTGCTTCTTCTTGCGTATCAAAATCCCCACAATTACGGTCCTCTCCAGAAGGATCGTATGGACCAGTGTAACCATCATTTGTATTGTCATCACCGGTTCCTGTGTCTTCTTCCGTTGCATCAGAGTTAAAGCCATCTTCAGTAACATAACCATCTATACTCCAAATCCCTTTTTCAGCATCCTTAGCTCTATTTTGAGCTTTCATGAATTCCTGGGAGTAAGTATAAGGAGGATCATAAACATAAGCGTAGCGAGCCAACCCTTCTTCTAATAGCATCTTGTTGAAGTTCTTGCCATCTACCCATACATAAGCTAGCAAGCGATCATATTTGTCGCGTTTAGGACCATCAAATTCTAGGGTGATTTCTTTACCACTTAGCTTTTCTTTTGCGAAATCACTTGCTTCAGGTCCAAATGGTTGTACTGGTTTGGACGGGTGCTTTGTTTCTGGAGTATCTACTAAAAGCATACGTACATCTTCCGTTTTACCATCTACATTGACTTCAATTGTGTCCCCATCTACAACTCGAGTGACGGTAGCTGATTTCTTGTTTTCCGCCTGTATCGTAAAGTCATAGGTTGTTTCTTCAGTCATGGAAACACCGGCCGATGAAGTAATTCCTCCAATATGTAGGATGTAACTCTGACTAGGTTGATACCCTTCATCTGGTGCTTCAATACTAACTGTATCCTCACTTGATAGACTTATAGATTGTTGAAGTTGAGTAGAAGAACCTTCTTTGGTTACATAAACCTCACCTAATGAATCTTCATCAATTGTTGTATTAAATTGTACTGACCAGGTTTTATCTGTTGGTACTCCTGATTCACTGCCAAAGCTCGCAGCATTAGCTGGTAAAGCAAACGATAGAACCAACATTGCTGATAGCAATAATGACTTCCATTTCATATATAGATTCCTCCTATTGATTATTTACCTAATTATACCATTTTGATAGAGAGTAGAGGAACAATAGCACTTCTTTATTCTCTTAAGTTGCAGAAATTAATAATCGGTAAATTTTCTACCATTTTGAATGATCATGACTATTATTGAGGTATAATCAGTTGTATTAAAAAGGAGGGATACTATGTGTGAGGACTCAGAACTATTGGATGAAATTATTAATGAATTGGAACGACAAAATGCTATTAATCTTTTACCTAATCCTGAAAAAGAAATTTATGAGTATTGTTTATTCGTTGATTTTAATATGGCGATAGAAGCTAAGAATCCTGGTGAGTATGTGTTGATGGACTCTATCGCCACCCCAATTGAACGTACTGCAAATAAGTACGGTATGACACCTGATAAAGTAATAGAAATCTTACAGAGTGCTAATTATATGATTGATAAAATGCTATGTTTGGATGCTTAATATCCAAGATTATCTAAAAAGAATAGATAATTTTGGAATATATACTTGTAATTAATAGGTATTTAGATACAATAGAAATGACTGGTACTTTAATACTATACAATCTATTTATAGAGATTATATCAAAGATTTTTGGGTTACGAAGAACTGGACACACTTTCGTGTTGGGCGAAAAGTGTGTCTTTTTTATGTTAAGCGAAAAAACTATATTTTATAAGAGAGTAAAATCTACATGAATATGGTAAGGAGGAAATTATGAAAAAACTATTATTGGTAGGAGCAACATTATTGGCGGTGGGTTTATCACAACCTACAAATGCAGAAGCGAGTACAACTGAATCAAAAGTTGTCTCAACTCAAACTGAATCTGTGGCACTATCGGAAGATGATTTAGTAGATATGCTTAAAGATGTGACAAGTAACTATAAAGCATTTATGAAGCAAGCCGTTTCGGATGTATTTAAAACCTGGACCATCAAATTCAACACAGAAATCGATCCCGACACATTTAACCGTGACAATGTGTATGTGGTTGATGAACAAGGTGAAAAACTGATGACAGTTGTTAAATACAAAGAAGGTACAAATGAAGGTGTGATTATGGCACCGGGCATTGGCTATGAAAAAGGTGTGAATTACACATTAGTAGTAACAGAAGATGTAAAAACTACAAAAGGTGTTGCTCTAAGTCAGGGTGTCACTATGAATTTCGAATTATCAGGGGATGACTCACAGCAAAACGATAAGGATATTCATGAGTATTCTAAAGAAGAATTAGAAGATTGGATTGATAAGGAAGAGGAATTGACTAGATTGAGAGAGTATCCTATTAAAAATGAGTTTTGGGATAATCTGGACGAGGCTAATGAAAATTTGCGTACAAGAACCGGGTGGAATGACGAGGAAGTAGACAGAGTATTTCTTCAACCGTCAAAAGAATTTATGCAATTATATTTCAATAGAGACTATAGTACGATTGGAGAGTCGTTTAAAGAAGATATTAAATACTTCTTCCGACACGATCACACGTATAGAGGCAAAGAATATGACGCGTTTGGAGAGCTTCCGAATTTATTTGATGCACTTGTTCAAGACACTAAGGAAGAAAAACGAATTTCTGAAAGTATATTCGTAACAGATTTATCAATGGTACATCAAATGCATGAAGGTTGGAATACCAACAATAGAATTAGAGGTACCCAATACATTCGTTATACTTCAGGGAGTCATCTTCCAGAAGAGTTAGACTTAAACAAGTGGTACAAACGAGATGTTGATGTTCAGCTCGCGAATTATGCAGGTAATAATACTATAACATGGGAAACTGCTATGTATGTGTTTGATGGAGTTTATGAATTGACTTCTTACGAAGAGGTTGAAAAATAAGACTTATGCGAGCCTTTAGGCTCGCTTGTCTATTAAACATCAATTAAATGTTTAGAGAATATGATGATTTAAAAGCTCTTATATAGAAGTTACAAAAAAACTCATAGAAACTAATTCAAATACACAATTATATAGTATTAGTATTAGTATTATTGTTGTTTTTCAAAAATATATAAAATCTATTGTGAGCTAAGCAACAAGTATTTTACTAGTTTTTCATTAACTGAATTGAAAGGAAAGATACAAGAAGTTGGTAAGACTAAAAAAACTAGTCATGTTTCAACTTATTATAGAAGTGTATTTATTAGAGAATTCGCGAGAAAAGTTGCAAATGGTTTATGTCAATTATGTGGAGAAAAAGCTCCATTTAATGATAAACAAAGTTTTACCTTATTTAGAAGTACATCATATTAAAATCCTATCACACGGAGGTAGTGATAGTGTAGAAAATGTAGTTGCTCTTTGTCCAAACTGTCATAAGAAGATACATCTATTGGAATTAGAAGATGACATTAATAAAATTCAACAAAAAGAATTAGCAAATTTAAATTAGAATTAAGATAAACACAAAAGCGAAATTATTATATAGAGCTACATTTTCGTGTGACATTAGTACTCGTAATTCTACTGCCCCCCCCTTAACTCTCGAAGGGGTTAGTAGCTTTGTGAATTAAAGGTGAAATATATTTTTTATTATAGTAACTTTGCAGACGATTATATTAATATAAAAGAATGGTCCTCAAGATTGAGGACCATTCTTTTTGTTAAGCCTTTCTAGCATATCATTCATTTGTTTTTTACGATTAGCAGTTTCTTCTTCCAGGATTTCTATTATAAAATTATCTTCTGTTTCGGTTAGGTTTACAATATCTCCTTGTTTTGCTTCATTAGGTAATTGGTTAAGGTTAACTTCAATGCTTTTGGTTTCATCACCTTTTTGAAGTAAGATTGCTTTATCACCTTCAAAGCGGTCAATGGTGTACTTCATTACTGCCACTCTGCTTTCAAATTACCGTCGTCATCAAATAGTTTTGCACTGTCTCCATCATTGTTCCAGATATAAGCGCCAGTCCATTCTAGGTAAGATGGAGGATTACTAACAGCATCTCGACCACTCGTTACGTACACTTTTTCTTCTGCCGCGAGAGTATAGTCACTAGGGAATGTATAAGTTTGGTTCCCAGTAACGGATAGAAGTTTCCAGTCACCCAAGTTGGCTGAGGTATCATTGGTATTTTCGATGGTCACAATTTCACTATCCAAGCCTACATTAACAATATTAATCACAGATGGTGAAGGTTTAGGATTTGGTTCAACATCAGGGTTAAATGGTTGTGCTTCTACATCATATGTTTCACCATTTGTTTTAACAACAATATCTCCAGCTTCAGCAGTAGAATACAATTCTGCGCCAGCCTCTTTTAATCGTCTTACCACTTCGTCAGTAGGATGACCATAGTTGTTGTCTGCTCCATATGATAGAACACCTACTTCAGGACTTACTTCATCAATAAATGATGGGGCACTACCTGTATCTGAACCGTGGTGGGATACTTTTAAGATTTCTGCTTCCACATCATAAGGTTTAGCAATTTCTATTTCATCTTCTGCTTCTGCATCTCCCATTAGCATAAAATCAATGTTTCCTCGCGTAACTTTAAGGACGATAGAAGAAGCGTTATTATCGCTAGATTCTTTATCTACGTGTAAAACTTTCACATCAGTTAGTGGGTCCATTCTAAGATTACTGTCTCTAGTAGCTAAATCAAATGGTATGTCTTTTTGGTCAATAATGTCTAAGTATTCCTCGTACGTTTCCGTGGTGTGACTCTTACCAGAGTCCAATACACTTTTGACTTCCAATTTCTTCATTACATCAATTAAGCCGCCAATGTGATCGGCATCAGGATGAGTTGCGACAACTTTATCAATTGTGCTGATACCAGCTTTCTTTAAGTAGGATACAACTTTTTCACCAGCTGATTTGTCACCACCATCAACCAACATCGTTTTCCCATTGGTGAATTCAACTAAGATGCTATCACCTTGTCCTACATCAATGAAGTGAACTTTTAATTGATCCTTCTTGGCAGGGGCAGTGGTAAAATCATGCGTGAATTTGTTTTCCATGGTTACACCAGATGTGGATTCAAGAGGTAGTACGTATAAGCGGTAATCCTCGCTAGCTCTTAACCCTTCTTCTGGTGGATGGATTTTCAACGTATCCCCATTAACCTCTACTTTTTCAGGTGGGAACACAACAGCGGGCACATATCCTCCACGATAAGTGTAATAAATCATATCATCCTTAATAGAAGATGGATCTATTTCGGTATTAAATTTTACTGTCCAGACCTTATCAACTGGAACATTTTCGCTTGTTTCAAATTGCTCTTGGGCATTCACTGGAACTGCAACTGAAACAATAAAAATAAGTGTTAACAATAAGCTTTTTATTTTCATATTTATACCTCCCTAACGATGCATATTTCTATAGAAGGAAGTTAAATCCTGCAATCACCTAGATATTAACAGTCAGAAGAATTCTGTTTTGTAATCTTCATATTTTTGATTAGCCTATCCGTATCTTTTGAAGCATCACTATGTTTCATACCTTCTTTCATCTTCAGGGCGATTTTTTGTAATTGTTTTCTTTTAAGGGACAACTTAAATCATCTTCTTTCTTGTGATATTTAATTCTTTTAATAAATATTGGTGATATCTCTCAAACAAAAAGTGTAGAAGGCTGGTAGAGAGTGTGAAACAACGTAGAAGATTTTTGTGTATTTCCTTATTATATAGAGCTTCTTAATATATTTCTATGTTTTGAAAAAAGAAAAATAATGAATAACATCAATGAACCTTTAAGTAATAAGACCTATAACAGTATAGATACTGTTCCGTAAAAATGGTAGTATGGGTTTAATTGGAATTTTCAACCTGCTTGAAGGGGGATATAGTTTGTTTAAAAAGCTATATATACAACTAAGATTATTGATATATTCACCACAGATTAATCAACAATTAAAAGAGTTAGAAAAAAAGACAAAAGATTTAGAGTTGAGACAAAGAGAGATAAACAATACAAAAGTTATGATTTCAGATGACTACATGGTTAATGTAGAGAAGGACCATGAATATATCTTAAGGTATGTAGAAGGCGGAAGTTGTTTTGCTTTTCATAATAAAGCCAATCAAATGATTAAGGATCTACCATCAGATTCTACACCACAAAAAATTGACCTATTACAAAATCAATACATAGAGCTTTGTGATAATTATAACAGTGAGTTTCTAAGGCTTAAGAATAGCATAGACCAGATTAACGAGACACTAAAACCTTACTACGCTGGAGTAGAAAGCTATCATGAGGAGATAGCTAATCTTAAGAGGGATTATTTTGCTAATTCTTCATTACAAACTATGAAAATAGAATATGAAGATATTTATAGTTTCTTTAAGGATGCTGGACCTGTAACCAATATGGTAGAAACATTCTTGGATACGTATCCTAATTTGGATTCACTCGTGAAAGATTGGAATAAGGAGTACGTAGTTAAGGAGTTAAAGAATAATGATGTATTATTCAATAATATAGACGGTAAATCTTTAGATGAACAACAAAGAAGAGCTGTAATTGTTGATGAGGATAATAATTTAGTAGTTGCAGGTGCTGGGTCTGGAAAGACATTAACAATCTCTGGAAAGGTAAGATATCTAGTTGAGACGAAAAACATAGACCCTGAAGAAATATTTTTGGTAACTTTTACGAAAAAAGCTGCTGGTGAGATGGAGGAGCGAATAAAGAAAAAGCTAAACATTAATGTTGAGGCAAGTACTTTTCATAAGCTAGGTATGAATATTATTGGTAAGACGAGCAATAACAAACCAGATGTTCAAGATGAACCGAAGGAGATTATAAATAAATACTTTGAAAACGATTTATATGATGATCCAGAACAGTTAAAGAAGATTATCGAGTATTTTGGTTATTATATCAATGTTCCTAAGGATATGGAGGAATTCGATAATCTTGGAGAATATTATGATCACTATAAACAATTGGAATTTGAAACGCTTAGAAGCAAGTATGAAGAAAATAAATATATTCAAGAGAGTTCTCAAAGATTAAAACGTTATAAAAGAACTTTAAGCGGTGAAAAAGTAAAAAGTCTAGAAGAAGTGATGATTGCCAACTTCTTATTCTTAAATGGCGTTAATTATCAATATGAAGAAGCATATAAATACTCTACCTCTGATGCATACAGGAGACAATACAAACCTGATTTCTATCTTCCTGATTATGATATCTATATTGAACATTTTGGTATAAACAAAGATAATCAGGTACCTTGGTTAAATGAATTCTATGAGAAAGAATATCTAGAGGGTATGGAATGGAAGAGGCAAGTACATGCTCAGAACAGAACAAATCTAATAGAAACCTATTCGTACCTAACCAATGATGGTGTTCTTTTAGAAACACTTCGTCAAAAATTATTACGAGCAGGAGTAAAGTTCAAAGAAGTCGATTTCATCGACATCTTTAATAAGATATATGATACAGAAAACTCCAATCACTTTACGGAATTCGTGAATTTTGTATCTACTTTTATTAATTTATTCAAATCTAATGGTTACGACTATGACATGTTTGATGAGTTAAAGAAGCTAGCGCCCAAGGACCACAGTTTTTCTTTTCATCGAACGAACTTGTTCATCGATATTGTTAAACCTGTCTATGAATATTACCAAAATGCTCTGAAAGAACAACACCAAATCGACTTCAACGATATGATAAATGATGCTACGGATGCAGTTGAATCAGGTGAAGTGAATTTCCCATATAAATACCTCATTATTGATGAGTATCAAGATATCTCAGTTAGTCGATTTAATTTGATTAATGCCATAAAGAAGAGAACTAATGCCAAAGTGATGGCTGTTGGAGATGATTGGCAATCTATATATCGCTTTGCGGGTTCAGACTTAAGTTTATTTACAAAGTTCCAGGAGTATTTTGGATTTAGCGAAATGTTGAAAATCGAAAATACCTATCGCAATTCTCAAGAACTCATTAACTTTGCTGGCGAATTTGTCATGAAAAACAATCAACAAATTAAGAAAAACTTACAGTCTGCCAAAAGAGAGGAAGAGCCAATTAAAGTAATTAAATACAACGGGTTAACTACTCAAGAAGATGGAACAGATTTAATAGATGCTTTTCTCAAAGTTATTGAAAAGGTTGTTCAGAGCTATGGGGAAGACGCTGAAGTTATGCTTTTAGGGAGAACAAATTATGACATCAAATTCTTGGATCAATACTCTGAATTTAAGATAACTAAGAATAATAATGTAACTTACAGCAAGTATCCAAATTTGAATATGTTCTTTTTAACAGTACACAAATCCAAAGGTCTTGAAGCGGATAATGTGATAATTATTAATGGTAAAAATGATTTATTAGGATTTCCCAACCGTATATCAGATGATCCTCTGTTGTCATTGGTTCTAACTGAACAGGATGAATTTACTTTTGCAGAAGAACGAAGACTTTTCTATGTTGCACTCACTAGAACTAAGAACAAAACATTTATTTTAGCTCCTGAGATTAATGAATCTATCTTTGTGAAGGAATTAATTGAAAAACAACATGTTGATTATGAGCTGGTAAGTGACAGAGTCACGCTTACCAATAATCCAAAGTGTCCTAAGTGTGTACAAGGTTTTCTTCTAACAAGAGAGAATAGTAGGAACAATAAACAGTTTCTTGGTTGTAGTAATTATCCTAAGTGTAATCACACAATTAATGATGTCAGAGTTATCAATGACCAGGTAATTTGTTCAAACTGCAAAGGATATATGGTCTTACGAAATGGACCTTACGGGGAATTCTACGGTTGTAGTAATTATCCTAGTTGTACAAACAAGCTAAAATTAGCTGAATTATAGGGTGTTTTTGAGGTGTTAATATGAAACAAGATTCAAATCAAGAGCTATATCTAAAGATTTCAAGGTTCCTTTCAAACAACGAATTATTGTTTGAATTAAATTCATCATTAAGAGAGTTTAATCCTTTCAAAGTCTTAAAAGTTGATCAGTATGAGATTCGACATTCTAATATGTTAGCCTGGTTGCTTGATCCTAAGGAGAATCATGATATAGGAGATTTATTCTTAAAAAAATTTCCTCTGAACTGTTATGTGATACCCCAGCTTTATCTATAACAGACATTTTATATAATGATTTTTCTGATGGAGTTGTAGCAAGAGAGTGGAGAAATATTGACTTAATGTTTGTATCCAAGAAGCATAAACGGGTTCTTTTCTTTGAAAACAAAGATCATGCTAGTTTGGCTAATCATCAATTAGATACTTATTTACAAAGAGTAAAGACACATTATCCAGACATGGAGCATTACATCCCCGTTTATTTAACACTAACTGGTGAAGATGCTCCCCATAATGATTATTATAGTCTAGGGTATAAGACCATTATTGATATTTTAAAGTCCATCATCATGCAATCTAAAAAGAGAATGGATGCAAAAATAATGGATTTTATTCAATACTACATAAGGGTTCTGGAGGATTTAACGATGGAAGATGAGAAATTAGTTCAGCTTTGTAAGGATATTTATAAGCAAAACAAGGACGCAATAGATGCAATTATTGAATATGGCATTGATGATAGTACACAGTTTAATGAAGCGGTACAAGAGGTTATGTCACATTACGATATTATTGATCATCAAAAAGATAAGAGATTCTTTAACAATCATAAGGAATATTGGTTTACACCGAATAGCTTTGCTAAACAATTAGGTGAGTTAACTTCCAATTGGAAATCACCTTATCCTATTGCTTACTTCTTCGCAAAAGAAGAAAGTAAACTAAAGCTTATATTAAAGGTTGGTCCTATTAAAGATGGTCAAGAACGTCTTGATTTATTAAATAAGATAAATAACAACGACCCTAATGACTATTTTAAGATTAGGGGTGAAGCTTTAAAGTATCAAACTGTAAAACATACAAAGATTAGGACTAGAAGTATAGATGTTAGTGATTAGGATGATTTTGATCATGTTAAATCAAAAGTTAAACACTTGATAGGTACCGTATTTACATATAACGAAGTAAACAAAGAGATTACAAGCAATATTTTATAGAACAAATAAGTTGCAAAAATGAACACATTTTATACCTTCTCGGTTCTCCGAGAAGGTTTTTTAGTTATATAAGAATCATATCTTTTTTCCCATATTTAAGCATGATACCATATTAAGGAAATGTTTTGGTTTATTGAATATTAGTGGAGGACATGTAGATGAGTAGAATTTATTTTTTAACAATGTGGGTATTGGTTATTGCAATCTTAACAGCTTGTTCAGAAGGTCGAGTGAATAATAATAGTAATAAACCTTTACCTGCTGAAAATCAACCACTTATGACTACTAGTGAGCAAGATGCGCAATCTAGCGAAAATAATGGTGAAAGTGAAACACAAAAAACTGATTGGACTGCTTATAAGATTGATAAAAAAGACACTTTCAAAAAAGTAAAATTCACTATTTCAGATGTTGCAGTTACAGATAATTATCAAAACACAAATGAAGATGGTGAGACGTCTGCGGTAAGCATAAAAATTAAAATCGAGAACACCTCTGAGAATGAAGTTTATAACACCTATCCTGACCAAATGACATTAGTTACCTCAACAGGAGAACAAATCAACAACCCTGTTTATACAAATAATACCAACCGATTGGGTGGCAAAATTCATGAAGGGGTTGTAAAAAATGGTATGGTAACATGGGCTTTGCAGAAAGGAAATGTTGATGAAATTGTGTGGGTGAAATTACAATGGAAATCAGATGAGATGGTAGGATCAAATGAAGATATTTCAAGGGATAGTTTCAAAACGCACTCCATGAAAATAGTACTACCAAAATATTAGATTTATAAAATGGCTAAGTTTAGACTTAGCCATTTTATATTTTCTGAATTAAGCAATTAGAATAAGGATCTTTAATTTATCTTTTAATTTGTCCCCATACTGAATGAAAAAGAGTATTATTTATCTCTGTTAGATGTTGTTTCAAATCACGTTAATTTAAGGATTTGAGAGTATATGTAACATTCTTCTTTGGATTTACATGAATTAAAAATATCTTATAAATAGATAGGAAAAGGTATAATCTCTATCTTGTTTTCCGTGTTTTTGAATTTTTCGGTTGTCGACTTCAAAAATTAAATCCGACGAAAAATCGGGTTCAAAATCTATCATTATTAGTCTGAAATTGTAGATTGATAGTATAGTTTGAAAGAAAAGATGCAGATTGCTGATAGGGAAATGGGGGTGGGTTAGGAATGATGGCATGCTAAATAAACCTTTTAAGGTAATGTTTCAAAAAGGCTAAGAGCGTTTGGATATTATATGTAACTAAGAGACTCTTTTGTAGGTGTGATATAAGCCACCTAACACTGGAGTCTCTTCTAATTTGCTTTCTTCTAAACTTATTGGCAAATAGGTTGGAGAGAGATTAGGTGTCTTCCCGTTGATTCCTTGATGTGTGCGATAATTGTTGTAGTATGTATAAAAGATTTCCAGGAATCGATCTGCTTTTGGGTTGGGGTTTTACGTATATTTGGTAAGTACTTAGCAATGGTGTTAGGAGCTGGGATATTTTTAAATCCTAAAATAGCCAGTCTGTCGTGAATCTTTTCCAGAGAATGTAGGGATTTTCTTTATGTACTTTTTTGATTGTCGATTCTTTCGATAATGTAGGACGACCGGGTTTTTGTGATTTACGTTTCCAAAATCGTTTAAATGCTGTGCGATGCCATTTAATCACGGTTCAGATTTCACAATGATAAGGGAAACTTTCCAACCACTATGTATCTTCGAAAGAATACCCCATAACTGTCTGAATGACTGGTTCGGTCTTGGCTTTGGTAGCTGGTTTTTTTGATAGTGATGGTTATAGATGGACAGCTGGAAATTTAGCAAAAGAATCTACCAAAAAATAATTAAAGATGTAAAAATAGAATAGATTAATAGAGGGGAAGTGGAAAGGAAAGCATGACATAAGGAAAATAAGATATTGAGGCATGACAAATAAGCCTTTCAGTTTTAATAAGTTTTAAAAGGCTTGGTGTTTTGAGTTAGAACTGATTATTAAGTGACTCTCTTATAAGTGTGATATAAGCCACTTAAAACAGTCATTATCGTGTATGATATATTTCGATGTTTTACCTTAGGACGTTGCATTACGTAACTGTTGTTTAACCCAATTCATATTTGGATGCTTGCTTACACCAAATTGGATTATTCGGCGTGTTTTATGCTGGATGATAATGAACACATATAAGACTTCCATCTTAATAGTTGGAACGGTTAGAGAGTCTACTATAAATTCATAGTAGTGAAATAATAATACTTAAGTATGTTTATTTGAATAAAAATGTAGTTGGCTAGTATAAGCCAAAATACAATGACATCTAGTCTCGATAGATTAAGGAGCTCAGCAGTAGGGGGCAAATTTATGATACTAAACGCTATGTTGATTAGAATAGTTGTCTGGATGGGGCTGTAGGCTGTAAGGTTTTCTGTTAGCTTTGTTCACCATTGCATGAACTTGAGCAAGCAAGGATTGACTATCAACAATCTTACCTAATTTTGTTTGCCAGACAATTGTTATATTGTATGGCTTTTTTGAGCGTGTTATGATGATGCAAACTAAAACACAGGCAGAAGGAGAAAAAAATATGAATAATCCTGTAATCATTGTAGGTGCGGGTTTAAGTGGCCTACGTGCTGCTTCACTACTTACAAAACAAGGCATTAACTGTAGGGTTCTAGAGGCTAGAGACAGGATTGGTGGTAGGGTTTTGAGTACTTCAGTCCCAAATAGACCTGACTTAGGCAGTTTTGACCTTGGTCCCACGTGGTTTTGGCCACAGTATGAGAGCTATATGGATAATATTGTTAAAGAACTTAACTTAGAAACATTTGACCAATATAAGGAAGGCGAAATACTTATAGAACGGTTTCAAATAAAACCTCCAGAGCGCTGTTTATTAAAAGAAAATTCTGATGAAAAATGGGTTCGATTGACGGGAGGCGTTCAGTCTCTTATTGATGCTCTAGCAGAGACTATCCCCAGTGAAATAGTTGAGCTAGAAACACAAGTTAAGAAAATTCAGCAGAATGAAACTGGTGAGGTTACGGTTGAAGCAGAACTTGCTGATGGGAAAAGGGAAAGAATTCCGGCTAGTTCTATTATTTTAGCATTGCCACCACGTCTTGTGGCGCAACACATTGAATTTTCGCCTTCCCTCCCTCCAAGTCTTATGGCTGATATAGAAAATAAGCCTACGTGGATGGCGGGACAGGCCAAAGTAGTTGCAGTCTATGATCGTCCCTTCTGGAGAGAATCAGGACTTTCTGGATATGTATTGAGTGGCGTTGGTCCCTTAGAAGAAATATATGATGCTTCTCCTAATAAAGGCTCTGGTGCATTATTTGGTTTCTTCGGAATGCCTGCAGAAGCACGTAAAAAAATGGGTCAAGATAAAACATTACAGTTGGTTGTTGACCAGTTAGTTAAACTATATGGAAATGAAGCTAAAAACGTTAAGTCTATTTTTTATAAAGATTGGTCCAGTGATTCTGAAACAGCTGTTGAGGAAGACTTTAATCCTCTTAAAAATTACGAGAGTTATGGTCAACCACCAGTAGAAGGCGTTTGGGATAAGAAGATTATTTTTGCTGGTACAGAGACAAATGCACAATTTAGTGGACATCTTGAAGGAGCACTTCGATCAGCTGAACAGGCAGTATTGGATATAAATAGATATTCTTAGGTGGCTGTTACCACCAAGAATAAGTCGAAAAATCTTTTCTTTGATTATGTAAGCCCTGCAGAATAAAACGTCGTTGCAGGGCTTTTTAGTTTTAAAATGAAATCTAAAACCTCTCTGCAAATAGCAATAGAGTGAGCAAGAGTGCACTAATTTATGTCTTTCTTTCAAAAGTATGGATGAATGTGTAAAACTATTCGTAATTCGGTAGCTAATGAAAAATGTATCTTGTGAAAAAATAAAGGAAGTAAAAGAGAATATTCAATTGATTTGTTGGCTGACAATACGTAAGTTCTATCAATATTCACTCATAATCTTCCTGAAGAATAGCATTTCTTCTTTTATTTGTTTTTTTATATTAGGTCTATCACATTTTATATAATCATAGGAGAGTTGTTTCAGGTGCTTGGTGAACATAAAAAAGTCAAAATCAGTCATCCTGTTTTTTCCACCCCCTGGAAACTAGTATGAAGGTTAATTTAGGTGGGAAAAATAGTTTCGACAAAACCTCCCATGAATTTGGTGACTATTTTCACTACACATTACTAGATCCATGGGTGCCTGTTACCACCCGAAATAAATTGGAAAATATTTCTATTCAATAGGAAAGCCCTGCAGAATGAATCATCTCTGCAGGGCTTTTTAGTGTTATTGGATATCTAATTGCTTTATTTTGCTTTTTATTTGTTCAAGTCGTTCCTGTCATCAACCTAAATAACGGTTCTAGGCAATAGGTACCTGTAACTTCCCGAATTATATTGAATTATTTTATGAAACAAAAATTTTCGGTTGGTGACAGGAACCTGTTCGAATAAAAATGTTTATTCACAGACACCAACTAATCGACTCCTTGCGATTACTAAAACGAAGAAATCTAATTCGTTATAGTACAGGAGTCGATAGAAATGAATTATGTAAGTTTAGCGATAAAACATCAACCGTTTAAATCCAAGGAGGAAATGAATGAAGCCATTAAATTTCATATTGGAGAGCATGGGTCTCAATTGTCAGACACTGAAGTAGAGATGATTCATCTTTTGTCTCGATATGCGTGTAAGTATCCAGGTGTTGCTTTTCTTAAAAATGATACCATTGCCAATTTAATCGGCAAAAGCAGAAGAACGGTGATTCGAGTATTAAATAAGCTAGTCGATCTTTCTATTATTACCCGCATTGAAAATATGCGCCTTCAAAGTGGAGGAAATGGTGCAAATCTATATATTATTAATCCTACAGTCACACCGAATATGTCACAGAGAGAGGAAGCTATAAACGCAGAAGTATCAACGGATGCAGCACCAGAAAAGCAAGATGAACCATTATCTTTTAAAAACATAAATAAAAAAGAATCTAAAGAATCGTTACAGGTGGAAGGATCTCATCTTAAGAACTCCTATCGGGAATTTAAACAATTCGTCTATTGCTTTATTCCAGAAAAGAATTTTTTCTACCGTTTGTACCGTTCCTACAAAGCGCAAATTAAGTCATTAGAAAATATCTATGCTGAGGAAACGCTTCATGAGGTAGGCATTCAAGCTTTAAGAGCGATGTTCTCTGCCATGAAGGTGAAAGACGTACATAATCCTGTTGGCTATTTCAGTCGAGTAGTGAAACAGAAGTTAGATGATCTATACTTAGAGTGTTTGAGGGAATTGGAGGAGGGTCCAAACGGGGAGTACGATTATGGAGTTTAGAAAGATACACTAAATTTAAACGCCTATCTCCATTGTCCAATTTGAAGAAGAAGGCATACCAGGGAAAATATCAGTAGAAACTACGGAGTGTTTTGACCTGCAACGCATGTTAGCTGAGATAGAGAATGATATTATAACTGACCTTATATATTTCATGAGAATTACAAAAGACTTAATCGAACTCATTGAAATCATTAAAGGTAAAGGCACAATAATCACGAGCATAAGAGGTAGGGGATAGTATATTTCACAAGAGAAGCCAGACAGTCAGTTCTCATTCTCATTATGGCTTGTGTAATCAACTAGAAAGAGACCTAATCATGCTGAGGCAGAAAAAAGGTATATACTGGCTGAGGGGGAAGAAAAGTAGAATTTAAAAATATGTAATAGTCATAAAGGATGAAGCAAGCGTGAGTTGGAATTGTGTGAGGCGTACAAGAAAAGTTATGCGCCCTGCATAATGAAACACTTCTGCAGGGCACTTTAGTTTTAATAAGCCTTCATAATTTGGGTATTTAATGTTTCATTTATCATTTTATTTGTTTTAGTCTTTATTGTGGCTTAGCTATATTAACACAGCTAAAAGCCACTCCTTATTTCAATAGGGCGTAGAGCTGGTCTTTATTGGTAATCATGTCTCCTAATGTGTATTTATCTAATACCGAAATGAAAGCTTCGAGCGCTTCGTTTAGAACTCCTTTTAGTCGACATGCTTTAGATATAACGCACTCATTATTTTCTTGATCAAAGCACTCTACGATATGAAAGTTTTCTTCCATATCCCTAACGACATCACCAATATTAATAGTTGCTGGATCTTTCCCGAGTCTCATTCCTCCGCTACGGCCACGAATGGTTTCAATATATCCTGACGCACTAAGCTGACGAACAATTTTGATAAGGTGATTATTAGAAATGCCATATATTTCAGCAATCTCTTTCGATCGGACGAGTTGGTCTTCCTGCCTTGTGGCAAGGAACATTAATATTCTTAACGAATAATCGGTATATTGGGTTAAATGCATTGTTTTCACTCCTATATCTTATCTTTTGTGAACATTTTATAAAAGTTGCATGTAAAATGTTGTTTTTATAAATGGAATGCCTTAGTCTTAAATATATAAGAGCGAAAGAGAATGAGCAAATGCTGAATAAAAGAAAGGAAGTTTTACCATGTTAGATTCAAAGACGATTGAGATTGTAAAGAGCACCGCACCGGTATTGCAGGAGCACAGTCATGCTATTGGAGTTCGATTTTACGAATTACTGTTTACGAAAGCCCCTTCACTGTATAACATCTTTAACCAAACCAACCAAAAAAGAGGGATACAGCAGGATGCATTAGCGTATTCCGTTTACATGGCAGGACAACATATCGATAACTTAGATGCCGTCAAAGGAATGGTAGAAAGGGTAACCGAAAAACATAGAGCGCTTGGGGTAAAAGCAGAACAATATCCAATCGTCGGAGAAACCTTGTTAGAAGCAGTGAAGGATGTATTAGGAGATGGTGTGAATGATGAAATTATCGAAGCATGGGGAAAAGCTTATCAAGAAATAGCGGATATTTTCATAAGTATTGAAAACGAGCTTTATGAACAAGTAGAGCAAGAGGTTGGAGGATGGACAGGACTTCGTTCATTCGTCATTGATCAGAAAGTAAAAGAAAGTGATGTTATTACTTCCTTCTATTTAAAAGCTCAAGATGGAAAGCCAATCCCAACTTATCAGGCTGGCCAATACTTAACGTTACAGGTGGATATAGAAGGAGATCAATACTCTCATATGCGACACTATACCATCTCCGACGCTCCAGGGAAGGACTATTACCGCATCAGTGTGAAACGCGAGGACGCATTGACGGAGGACGTGCCTGCTGGTAAAGTATCGAATTATTTACATCAACAGCTTGGAGAAGGAGATGTTCTACAAGTTACAGCCCCTGCTGGAGAATTTACAGTGTCTACAGAAGAAATGCCACTTGTATTAATCAGTGGAGGAGTCGGAATCACACCAATGATGAGTATGCTTAAGGATGCGGTTCAAGAAAATCCAGAACGAGAAATCACTTTTATTCACGCAGCTCAGAACAGTAATGTACATGCTTTGCAGCAAGAAGTATTGGAGTTAATCAATCAGTATGATAACGTAACATCTTATATTGTTTATTCGGAGCCAACAGAACAAGATAGAAAAGATGAACTTTTCGATAGAGAAGGACTTATTGAAAAAGAATGGTTACAAGCCATTCTAAAGGATAACCAAAAAGACTTTTATTTCTGTGGACCAGTTCCTTTTATGAAAGTGGTAAATAGCGCATTAAAAGAGTGGGGAGTTCCTGCAGAGCATCGACAGTTTGAAGCATTCAGCCCAGTAAGTACGATTGAGGCGTAGGTATCAGTTGATCGAATAATCTTTTAAACCAATATAGAAGCCATGCAGATACAACTCTGCATGGCTTTTACATCTAAATTAGGCTTTTTAATTTTGGGCTGGGTTTATAAAAGACTGCTCTATCGTTCAAGTTGGAGATACCTTCGTTCCTCTCATGCATTCACAAGACGATTCTTTAAATTCGCTAATTCCTCTTCCAAATCTTCTAATTGTTTTTCAATTTTGGCAGTGCTCCCACCAATAGATTCTTTCTTTTCTAAATCTCCCTGCATCCGAATATAATCCGATTTTAATAGGTTGATTCGATCTTCTATTTCTTTTTTAGTCATATCAGCCAAGCCTCTCATCCTTTCTTGGTATTCATATCTTCTTAGAGTATAAACCATCCTATCTGCCTGTTACTACCCTAATGATTTCAGAAGTATCTACTGCAATAGGTTAGGTTGCCTGTGTTTAATATTCGAATAAACGGTAGATAAATAGGAAGAATCTATCCCTTAGCTGTTAATATTTGTTATAATATCCCGTGAACCACAAATAGGAGGCTCACATATGAAACTAAAAGTATTAGGGATTGCACTAGGAATTGCCTTATTCACTGCAGGGTGTTCAGGCGATAGTGAAGAAACGGAAAAGCAGGAACAATCCAACCACGAAACAAAAGAAAATGAAAATACAGAAATGACAGGAAAAGTATTAGAAGAAGACGGTGTTGTTGATGGATCTGTATACACCGAAGATGGCTCTGCGGTTGGAACCATTATTTTAGAAGCTTCTGTTAAGAAAGAGAAGGGGAAACAATTAGCCGAAAAATACGCAAAACAGCTGCAAAATGAGTACCCAGACATGAAAGTAAACGTTCAAGCCGTTCAAGATGGGGAGAATATAGCGAATATCGTAAAAGAAAAAAGTTCAGAATAAGATTTAAAGTCCAGCTAAAAAGGCGTATTCCTTTATTATGAGGAATACGCCTTTTTTTGCTTATAGTAAACTTCTTTGGTAGAAACATGAAAATACTTATGCGGACTCCTGCTCATGCTCCTGCCCTTTTTCCTCAGACTGATCGACTACCGCAGCTCCAACAATGTCACCAAACACGTTAGAAGCTGTACCGGCCATTCCAATCAGGACATCCACTCCTGCAATCAGGGCGACAATTTCAAGTGGAAGGTTAAACATGGTCAATACGGCTGATAACGTGACGAGCCCAGCTGCGGGTACTCCGGCTGTTCCGATGGAAAGCAAGGTTCCAACTAAAACGATAATAAAAAAGTCTGTCACGGATAAGGATAAATTCGTGATGTTCGCTGCGAATACAATCGATGCACCCATCCGTAGTGCGCCTCCGTCAGAATTAAATACGGCACCAAGAGGAAGCGTGAAATTCGCTACTCGCTCCGAAATACCTGATTTCTTCGCCGTATCAATTGCTACAGGTAACGTTGCGATACTACTTGAGGTGAAGAATGCGGTGACATACGCATCTTTTGTAGACCGAAAGAAAGGCAACACAGGTGCCCCTGATAGTTTTAAAATAGGCGTGTACACAATAAGCCAAAGCAGGATGATGCCTCCATAAAACACACCTGTAAAACTTAGTAGGGATTGTAGCGTGCCCCATCCCTGACCTCCAAACGAAGAAGCACTTATCGCAAAAATCCCAATCGGAGCATAGAACAAGATGCCGTTTAATACTTTATAAAACATTTCATTAAGGGCATTAAAAAAACGATCTAACATCTCTCCAGACTGTTTGATCTTTTCCTCATTCGAAAACTTCATGGTAGAGATGGCAACACCAATAATAATAGCTAAAAAGAGAATCGACATTAGATCCCCATTTGCAAAGGGTGTGATGATATTTTCTGGGATAATGTTAAATAATACATCCTCAAAGGACGGCGTATCAGGCTTTTCCACATCTGCAGCTGGAAGACTCATATTCTCTCCTGGGCTGATCCAAAAGGCAAGTCCAAGTCCAATAAATACTGCTGCCGCTGTTGTAATCGCGTAGTACAAAATGAGTTTCCCACCCATACGGCCGAGCTGTGTTACATTCATCTGATTTACGGCTAACACCACGGTTAAGAAGATAACAGGAATAGCCACCAGACTAAGTAAATTTATTAAAATATCACCAAATGGCTTCAGCACCTCTGCCTGATCTCCAATGAGAACTGCCAAGAGTGTACCACATAGAAAACCAACGAACATTTTGATTACAAAGGATGTTCGTATGTATTGATTGAGTAAAGCCTTCAAGGATATGTACCTCCTTATCGTTATAGGTATGTGTATGATGAATTCCTCTCGAATTCTATCATTTTTAGATAGGGAAATATAGTTAGATAATCGAAGCGGTGCCTAATCAAAGGAAGTATAACCAGTTTTAATCCTGACTCTAGTTATTTCTTAATGGTAAATGCTGCAGGAATTTGTCATTATTTCCTTCTAAAGGACTAGATAATTTATTTGAAAATTATGTTATTCTCAAAATAGCTAAAGTTTTTAATTCTGCTATTTTTTTACTTAAAAACGAAAGCGGTTTCGGTTTTGAGAATAATACTGTAGCTTATTTTTTTACACAAAAACGAAAGCGCTTTCGTAATGCTTGGTGGCACATAGGTGATGGACCTATTCCACATACATCGAAAATCAAAAAGGAGGAGAATGTGTTGGGGAAAAGAGTATGGTTCTTGGTTTTGGTTGTTCTGTTGTGTGTAGTGAATTCGGTTTCGGTTCAAGCTGGTGAGAAGAACAAGAAAAATGATGAGGATGTTAGCCATGTGATGGACGTGTTACCAAATCAAAAGAAAAATGGCAATGCTGCCCTCTCTAATGTGGAAGTGTTGGCGATGATGAATCATCTTTTCGTTCAAAGTAAGCAAGATAATGGAGAAAGCAAGTGGGAAGATAGTGTGCTACATAACGCTATCGAGGCTGGGTACGTAAGTGAGACGCTAGGTTTTGACGTTTCACCAAATGCAGCAATCAAAACAGCGGAAACGCTATCCCTTTTTAACTACTTTATACCATATGATGAATCTATTATCGATGAACAACAAGTGAATGTGAATAAACCAATGAAACGAAATGACTTTTCGCAATTAATAGGTGAAGCTTTTGATTCCATTTTGAGTGAAGAGGGTACGTATGAAGATCAAACAATTGATGGAAATGCGTTACTTACTACAAATGATGTTACGTTAAAAAATAGTGTAATCAAAGGTGACCTCATCATCACAGGTGCCGCCGTACCAGGAAACGTTGTTCTGGACAATGTGACGGTGGAAGGCGATGTCTATGTACACAAGAACGTGGAGAATGATGTCCGATTTGTAAATTCAGATATGAAACAAGTGGTTGTTTATGCGGAATCCGATTGGTCGCTTGTATGGTCGGATGAATTTATGACAGAAGACATTGATCAATCCAAGTGGCAATATGATATCGGAAATTGGATCGTCGATGAAAACGGAGAAGGTATTTCTCCTGGTTGGGGTAATAATGAATTAGAATACTATACAGATTCTGATGAGAACTCTTATATTGAAGACGGCAAATTAGTCATTAAAGCACAGAAAGAAGAAGAGCCGATAACAGATGAATTTGGTTCGTATGATTATAGCTCAGCTAAGTTAAAGACAAAGGATTTGTTCAGCAAAAAATACGGTAAATTTGAAGCACGAATGAAATTACCGGAAGGACAAGGGTATTGGCCAGCATTCTGGATGATGCCAGAGGATAGTGTGTATGGTGATTGGCCAGCTTCTGGTGAAATCGACATTATGGAGGCTGCTGGTAACGATACGAATACTATAGGAGGGACAATTCACTACGGGGAGGAGTCTCCGAATAACACCTACCGCGGAGAAGAATACCATTTTCCTGAGGGTGAAGATTTTACTGGCTATCACACGTATTCCATTGAGTGGGAGCCAGGCGAAATTCGCTGGTATGTAGATGGGGAATTGTATCAAACCCTTAATAAATGGTTTAGTAAAAGCCCTGGACAAGCTGCCAAAAACGCTTTTCCAGCACCGTTTGACCAGGAATTCTATATTATCTTGAACCTAGCTGTTGGTGGTTGGTATGGCGGAAATCCAGATGAAACCACTGAATTCCCTGGCGAAATGAAAGTCGATTATGTACGCGTTTATGAATTGATAGGAAGAGACTATATGACACCTGAAGAGCCTACTGTCGATGAGGTTGAGTTACCTGAAAATGCAAAGCAGCCAAAAGAAGATGGGAACTATATCTATGATCAAGACTATGCAAATGGGTTCATGATTGTAGATGAAAATGGCGATCAGACAGACCCTACGTATTGGAACTTCCTTACGTTACCTGATTTTGCAGGAGAAGGTAGCATTTCACCAGAAGAAATCGATGGTGATACCTTTGCGAAAACATCGATAACAAATCCGGGGAACGCCCTCTGGTCCCTACAGCAAATTCAACATCTATCGATTGCAGAAGGTGGAACCTATAAAGTGACCTTCGATGCGAAATCCACTACAAGCCGCAACATCATGACGAAGGTTTCAGGTGGAGCGGAACGTGGGTACGCAAACTACTCTGGGGAAGAAACGATGAACTTGACGGATGAAGTTCAAACCTATGAGTACACCTTCACCATGAATCAGGAAGACGATGTGGCCGCACGCCTTGAGTTTAATATGGGCGCAAATGGAACGGCTCCCGTTTGGATTGGCAATGTCCGTGTAGAAGACATCACAGGGGAACAGGAACCGATGAATGAAAAAGAGCCACTTCCAACTGGAAACCATGTTTACAACGGAACATTTGATCAAGGCGATATGAGCCGGATGATTTTCTGGGATTTTCATGAGAAGGACGGGGCTTCAGCAGAAGCTAATGTTGATGCGGATACAAGAGAGTTACAAGTAGATATTACGGAAACGGATAACAATCCTGAGTCGATTCAACTGAAACAAACAGGCATGCAGCTGTTAGAGGGCAGTGAGTATGAGCTAACCTTTGATGCTCGCGCTGCTAGTAATCGAACGATTCAAGTGGATGTTCTAAGTAAAGATGGCTCCCTTTCTTATTCCGAAACCAAAACAATAGAGCTCTCTGAAGAAATGGAGACTCATAAAGTCACATTCACGATGCCAACCGATATAACAGATCGAGAAGGGCAGCTTGTCTTCCAGTTAGGTGGAGCGGAAGCGGACGTTTTCTTGGATAATGTAAAACTAGTTCGAACAACAGATTACATCGATTATTCCGACGTAGACTTAACTCCATTAGAAAATGGTGACTTTGCAGCAGGGTTGGAAAATTGGTCTAACTATATTCATTTTGATGCAGAAGCAGAAGTAAACGCTGATGGTGAAGTGTTTCATGCAGACATTGAGAATGCAGGAAATGAAACATGGAGTGTGCTGCTTGAGCACCCAAACATGACATTCTCAAAAAACGTAACCTACAATGTAAGCTTTGATGCACGCTCAACGGTATCAAGAGATATGGAAGTAACACTGGAGAATGCCAACTATAATCGCTATCTTAGTGAGAAAGTTACATTAGAAAAAGATATGGAGACCTACAGTTTTGAACTAACCATGCCTCAAGGTGACACGGTATCTTTGAAATTCTTAATGGGACAATTTGCAGACAAACACGATATCTATATCGATAATGTAGATGTGGAAGTAGTGAAACAAGAGGAATAGTAAACTCTTCCTATGGCCCCGGAGCTTCAATATAGCTCTGGGGCTTTTCATTTATCTTGATAAGTGTCACCTGCGTTGTCATAGACAAAAACTAGCGCCATCTAGGAACCTCCCAAAGATTTACTATTTTCTGAGTTTCTATTGCTGGTATAGGACTTTTCCAGTATAATAAACACCAAAATATGTAATTAAAGGTGGCTCGCATGGGATCTTTTTTTATCCTAGTCCTAATTATCGCCTTATCCGTCGCTCTTGCCTCTCCATCCATAAAAGGGAGGATTGGCGAGGCGAAACTCTCATTTCTATTAAATCGTCTTAATCAAGAAGAATATCATGTAGTAGATGATCTATTAATTCCTTCTAAAAATGGGACAACGCAAATCGATCATGTGGTGGTGTCCCCTTATGGGATTTTTGTGATTGAAACGAAGAATTATAAAGGATGGATTTTTGGAGATGAAAAAAGTAAGTATTGGACGCAAGTAATCTATAAGCGAAAAGAGAAATTCTATAATCCTATCCACCAAAACTTCGGCCATATTAAGGCATTGGAGTCAGCATTAGAGGGTTTATATGACGGGACTTTCTACTCTATTGTTTCCTTCAGCTCGAAAGCTACGTTTAAAAAAGTTACGGTTACATCCCCAGATGTGGATGTGATTAATTCTCTTCAAGTATTACAAACTATTAAAGGACATAATCAACGAGTACTCTCAAACGCCAAAATAAAAGGGATTTTATTCAAACTAAAACAACTGAATCAAGGAGATAAAGAAAGCAAAAAACAACATGTCAACCAAATTCAGACAGCAAGACATAAAGAACAGGCCAGTGTTTCAGAAAATAGCTGTCCGAAATGTGGCAATCAACTAGTAAAACGGACAGGGAAGTATGGTGCATTTTTAGGATGTAGTAATTATCCCAAGTGTCGGTTTGTTTCGAAAAAGGCTATATAAGATAGAGTGAGAGGATTGGACTATTAGAGTTCAATCCTCTTTTCTTTGGTGAGCTGATCTTGGTGGCCGCGGTGTGATGATGGGCACTATGTGGTGGAGCGGAGATATATCCACGAGTTAGGATCATATATCAGCGAGAATAGTCAGGATATCGGCGACTTTCCACTAAAGAGGGTTGATAAGTTTACCGTCTGGATGGTATAGTAATATTTGTATTAATGTAAGCCGTCTGGATGGTTTAGTTATAAAGGCGATGCAATAGAAGAAGTCTATCTAAACTAGTAAATGTAAGGCCAAACTATGGCAACAATTCATAGATTTTTCAATCTATGTTGGTACCCTCTGTTGCGTAGATAAGTAGAAAAATGTACAGAAGAGGTAATCCATAAAGGACACAGGAGGAGCAGGATATGAATAAGATTGAAGTCAGTAATTTAACGAAAATCTTTGGTTCTCATCCTCAGCAAGCTTTAAAACGTTTAAAGAATGGAGAACAAAAAGAGCAAATCCTAGATGAAACTGGTATGACGGTAGGTGTGAGTGAGAGTTCTTTTTCCGTCAAGCCTGGCGAGTTTTTTGTCATCATGGGTCTATCTGGAAGTGGTAAGTCCACGTTAATTCGTTTGGTGAACCGATTAATCGAGCCTACGGATGGCGAGGTTTATATTGATGGAGATGACATTACCAAGATGGATAAAGATAAGCTGATCGAAACCCGTCGTAAAAAATTGGGTATGGTGTTTCAGAAGTTTGGACTATTTCCGCACCGATCCGTATTGGCAAATGTCGGCTATGGATTAGAGATTCAAGGTGTTAATAAACAAGAACGAGAAGAGAAGGCAAGAAGATCGATTGAAGATGTGGGCTTAAAGGGTTATGAATCCAGCTCTCCAGATGAACTGAGTGGTGGGATGCAACAGCGAGTAGGATTAGCTCGAGCTCTTGCAAATGATACGGATATTCTATTAATGGATGAAGCTTTCAGTGCATTGGATCCCCTTATTCGATAAGATATGCAGGATGAGTTGCTGAAGCTACAATATAAGCTTGGCAAGACCGTTCTTTTCATTACGCATGATTTAGACGAAGCTCTGAAGCTCGGCGATCGCATAGCCATCATGAAAGACGGACGTATTGTACAAGTAGGAACATCGGAAGACATTCTAGAGAATCCCGCCAATGAGTATGTATTCAATTTTGTTAAGGATGTCGATCGTTCGAAAGTACTGGAGGCATCGAATGTGATGAGAAAACCTGAGGTATTAACAACGTTCAAAGATGGTCCTCGTATGGCGATTCGTAAAATGGAGGAAGTTGGTGCTTCTAGCATTTTTGTCGTTGATCGAGAAAATAATTTTAAAGGTTTACTTACAATTGATGATGCGATAAAAGCATACAATGAACATATTTCGATGGAAGAATTTTTAATTACAGATGACATTCATTCAGCATCTCCAGATACTCTATTAAATGACTTAATTGGAGTTGCTGCTCAAACAAAATACCCTATCACAGTCATTGAAGATGGGAAATTAGCAGGGATTATCTCTCGTGTTTCCATTCTTTCAGGACTAGTCCTTGGTAAGGAAGAAGATGAGGTGACGACACAATCATGAATTATTTCTACTTTCCGCTAGAAGAGTGGACCAATAGTTTTGTAAATAATTGGTTGCTTCCAGTAATGGGCGGATTCTTTAATGCATTAAGTGGAGGCCTTTCTTCCTTTATCAATGCATTTACCAATGTATTAACGGCAGTACCGCCGGAAGTAATTGCTCTCATACTGGTTGCATTATCCTGGAGAATCGTTGGAAAAGGCGTTGCTCTTTTTACTTTACTAGGCTGTATTTATTTAGGTTCTGTCAATCTATGGGATGCAGCGATGCAAACGATTACTGTAGTATTTGTTTCTACACTTATTTCTATTGTTATAGGGGTTCCGCTTGGAATATTAAGTGCCCTTAATGGAGTGGTGAATAAGATAACCCGACCTGTATTGGATTTTATGCAGACATTACCAAGTTTCGTTTACTTAATACCAGCCATTTTATTGTTTGGATTAGGCGGTGTACCTGCCGTAATTGCTACATTCGTGTTTGCTACACCACCTGCAGTTCGTATGACGAGCCTTGGTATTCAGCAAGTGCCTGGCGATGTGGTGGAAGCTTCCAGAGCATTTGGCTCTACCTCATCTCAGTTATTATACAAAGTTCAGCTACCTATGGCAGTGCCAACTATCATGGCAGGAATTAATCAAACGATTATGCTGGCCTTATCCATGGCCGTTATTGCATCCATGATCGGTGCTCCTGGACTTGGTTCGACGGTATTAGAAGGCATATCAAATGTAAACGTAGGTCTTGGGCTAACAGGTGGATTAGGCATCGTCGTACTTGCGATCATCCTTGACCGAATTACCCAAGGATTAGGACAAAAAGTATAAATTTTCATAAGGGAGAGAGTAATATGAGAAAAATAGTATTATCCGTAATGATGGCATCTATTTTAGTATTTATGTTTGGTTGTGGATCTGGAGAAGAGCAAGCAAGTAGTTCCAATGGAGAATCTGATAATCAATCAAATGAACAATCACCTGAAGACTCAGAGAACAAAGATCAAACCATTACATTTGGCGTGACTCCTTGGACAAGTACAGTACCTCCAACTGAAATCGCAGCTCTAATTTTAGAAGATATGGGCTACACAGTAGAACAAACAAAAGCAGACGTTGGCGGAGTGTTTATGGGATTATCTCGCGGTGACCTTGATGTATTCATGGACAGCTGGTTCCCAATGCACCAGAAATACATGGACAAATTCGGAGATAAACTAGATGATACTGCTGTAAGTTATCCAGAAGCGAAAACAGGCTGGGTTGTGCCAGCTTACATGGAAGACATCAATTCCATTGAAGACCTAAAAGGCAAAGAAGACATGTTTAATAACAAAATGTACGGAATTGAAAAAGGCGCAAGTGCAACGAAAGAATCCAATGAATTAATCAAAGCATATGGCCTTGATATTAAACAGGTGAACTCTTCAGAAGGTGGTATGATGGCACAGGCGACACGTCAAATTAAACAAGAAAAGCCTGTGCTATTCTTCGGCTGGCGTCCACACACCATGTTCAATAAGTATGACCTGAAAATCTTAAGCAATGAAAAAGGGTTCTTCGAAACATCTTCTGTCCATGTCGTTACAAACAGTAAACTACAGGAAAGAGCCCCTGAAGCTTACGAATTCCTAAGTAATTGGAGCATTTCCATCGATGATGTGGAAGAAATGATTGTGAAAATTGAGAATGAAGACATGGATCCAAAGAAAGTAGCGCAAGAATGGATTGACAACCATCAGGATAAAGTAAACAAAATGATGGGGAAATAAGGTAACGTAATGTAGAATCTGTGGTAACTGTAGTTCAGTTGGCACAGATTTCTTTTTACATTAGTCAGCTTATTTATCCAAAAGAGGAACGAAAGCACTTTACCATAAACGAGGTGACCTCTACATGAAAGGAAGAAAGCAAGTCATTGTAGAGCAAGATATTCCCTGTACATTAAGAGATGGGACTACTTTATATGCGAACATATATCGACCTGAGAAATTCGGGACGTTCCCTGTACTATTAACAAGATTGCCCTACAACAAAAACTTACCTGACTTCTCCCATCGCTATATCGATCCATTACGGTTAGCTCGAGCAGGGTATGTCGTGATTATCCAAGACGTTCGCGGGCGATTCACATCGGAGGGAGTATTCAAGCCGTTCATCCAGGAGAGAGAGGATGGATATGATGCTGTAGAGTGGGCAGCAAGCTTACCCTATTCAAATGGCGAGGTAGGTATGTTTGGGCTGTCTTATTACGGCTTCACACAGATCTATGCAGCTGCCGAACAACCACCTTCCCTAAAAGCGATGGCACCAGCGATGACGGGGAACGACTTACGAGATGGGCTCGTGTATCGTGGTGGAGCTTTTGAATTAGGGTTATTTGCAACATGGATGATTGATTCTGTTGCACCAGATATGCTTATGCGAAACGGAAAAGACGATAAGCAAGACAAGCTTCCTGACATCTATGATTATTTGGATCATATCAATGAGTGGCTAACGTACACACCACTAAGGAAGTGGCCACCTCTTCGCAATCTTCCCGAAGTTCGTGATGTATTTTTACGCTTTGCGAAACCTGCATTAACGGATGACATTTTCACTCAAACCAGCTATAAGAAAGAGTTAGCTACAATCAATATTCCAGCTTTTCATATAGCTGGTTGGTATGACTGTTTTCTCGGCACAACCATCGAGAATTACACCGAAATGAGCAAAAGCGATGCAGACCAAAAACTAATCATTGGTCCCTGGGGGCATGGGGAATTTGATTCACTGCAAGGAGAAGTGACCTTTGGTTCTTCCGGTAGTGGATCGTGGATAGACCGAAAAGGGGATATAATGGACCTTCATATCGAGTGGTTTAATAAATGGATGAACCCTGCCAAAGAAAGTGGGAAGACATTTGATAGTACTGTCTCTATTTTTATAATGGGAATCAATCAATGGCGTTATGAAAACGAATGGCCCTTAGCAAGGACGCAATTTACACCATTTTATTTTCACGGAGATGGGAGCGGTTCAACTGGTCGTTTATCTACACAACCACCAGGTGTACAAGAGGAAACGGACACCTACATCTATAACCCAAACAATCCTGTGCCAACAGTAGGAGGCGGAACTTTATTTTATCAAGGCCTCAATGCCGGGGCACATGATCAAAGGGAAGTTGAGCAACGAGGGGATGTGCTTACCTACACTACTCCTATATTAGAAAAATCCCTAGAAGTAACAGGTCCAATCAAAGTCGTCCTGTGGGCTTCGACGGATGTGAAAGACACAGACTTCACTGCAAAATTAGTCGATGTCTATCCAGACGGCACAGCAATAAATCTAACAGATGGGATAATTCGTGCGCGTTACCGAGAAGGACCTATAGAGCTACCAGATTTACAAGGGGAAAGGGTTCGATATGAGGTTGATTTATGGGCGACAAGTAATGTGTATTTACCAGGTCATGCAATAAGAGTAGAGATTTCTTCGAGTAACTTCCCTAGATATGATGTGAATCTGAATACTGGGCTATCGGGAATTGATTCTACGGATAGGGAGCAAGCGACACAGACTATTTATCATGATCAAGATTATCCCTCGCATATTGTGTTGCCGATTATTCCGGGTTAGCTGGGGGATATATCAGCGAGAATACTCAGGATATCGGCGACTTTTTCAATATATCAGCGCAAAGTAGCAACATATCCGCGACTTTCTGAATATATCCGCAAGTGGCAAAGTATATCAGCGCCCTTTCAGCCGCAGGGCTCTCAAATAAATCATGAGATCATAGAGAGCTTCGTTGAGCATAAGAACATAAGAAAAAGGTGAACTGATTTGAGAACTCGGTTCACCTTTATTAAATATTGATCAAAATGGTTTATTAATAAGAATGTAAAGCTAATATAGGGGCTTAGTAAAACCTAGGAAATTATTACTAAGGCGATATTCGAATTGGTTTGCACAATGGGATGTTCGTTGTACTTGCTTTAATAAAGCTTCTTTAGAGATTGGCACAACAAGCTTTGTATCATTTTGAAAAGTGATTTCTGTCTTTTTCTTACTAATTTTTTTGGCCGATTTATAATGGGCTAAAAAAATCCATACACAAGAATGGTTTTCAGGGGATTCTGTTGGGAACGCGTAAATTTTTTGGTATGGCATAACTCCCACTGGTGTCTTTTTTTCATAATCGAAGGATAGTAGCGTGTAGTTACGTCTGCCATCATAGTCAGAGCCACCGTCCAGGCAACCTCCTTGCAAGACATTAAAGGGCGGAGCCTTCACAAAAATGTCCCCTTTAAAATAATCTAATATCTTAGATTGATAAATATCGTTATAGTTCGGTTCAATAGCCATAGTGGCTGCTGTTATGATTCCCCGAATAATGTCCTTACTCTTTCCCGTGAATTCCTGCTTCAATGGATTTCCCCCTATATTGTGTATAGTTTTATTTATATTTAGATATAGCTACAGTTTTTATATAAAACTCCTTTCTCTCTTTATAAGAATTGCCGTGTTATAGAAAAGTACCAAAGTCCAATAGATAAATCATCCATTTAGTAACTAGTTGTTCTTCCCTATAGATATTATATAAATATACCTACAAAAAAACCACTAAATTTCCAAAAAATATTAAATTGTACTTAATTTTTACAAATTTAAGCTTTAATTTTGTCGAAAAAGTTAATTTTGCCTAAACGTGTCGTTTGGCAAGAGGGAAACGCTCGTATGGTCTATTTAAAAACATAGTAAGTGTAAGATTTAGAAGACGTTTACGAAGGTGATGACTCAACATAATTTCTCTATTCTAAAGCTACCGCGGAATAACTAGAAGGCGCGCTTTTAGTAAAGAGGAAATCGTGGAGACATCAACAGTAGATTGTGAGCAATTAATCGAGGATTTTAAGCCAATGCTTCATCATATTATTCATAGACTAGGTATAGTAGATCAAGAAGGGGATTTTTATCAGGAAGGTCTACTAGCATTATGGGAAGTGAGCCGCACCTACCAGGAAGAGAAGGGGAAACTATCTTCTTACGTTTACTTTATTGTTCGAAATCGGTTAATTAGCTTGTTACGAAACAAGAAACGGAAGCAAGAGCATACGGATGAGATCATTGCCATGAGCCACGATGAGGCAGAAGTCGAAATGGAAGTGGATATTTGGGATTCTTACTTGGTAGCAGAACTCAAAACTGTACTTACAGCTAATCAATGTAAGTGGCTGGATGGATATGTGTTACAGGATTTATCGGTTAAGGAGGTTGCGGCAAAAGAAAACGTCACAATTGATGCGGTGAAGAATTGGGGACGGAAGGCAAGAGAGAAGTTAAAGCAGCATGAAGGACTATTGGATTATGTAGAGTTAAAAGCATAGGTAGGAAGAAGTCAAGTGAAAAGGATGTGGTTTATTTACCACATCCTTTTTATGGGGAAAAAGAAGGAACAATACTGTAACTATAGAATGTAAGATTAAGAGTACATTCAAGATTAAATATATACAGATTTACTATTGTTACATTGTATTCCATTTTCAAACGTAAATATACAGCTAGGAGACAACGGGGAACTAGTATTTCATTAAGCTATTCCTAATCACATCTAGAAGGGAAGAACGAGGTATGTCCAAACAAGAGCTAACTAGGTTATTTATAGAAATCGAGAGTTTAAGAAAACAATTATATGACTATGACCTACGAAACAATCTAGTGGACCCTTCTATTGTAGAGAAAAGCGCAGAACTAGATGAGAAGATTACGGAGTATATGAAATTGGTGGATATAGAACAAATGGTGAACAAAAAGTATGGGTGATTTGGAGGATATGTTGTTGAGAATTGGAAGTTTGCTGGGTGATAGTAACGGGTCCAGTTTTAAGAGGATAATGCTACTAACGTTAAAAAGCTGAATTAATTAGCATGCATATCGTACCCTATTTAACAATAGAAATATCAAACAAAAACGCTCAGGATTTTTGAGATGCTCCCCCCTAAGGTAGACGGTATAAAAATAAAACTGTTTATCTTAGGGGGTTTTTTGTATGTCGAGAAGTTCTTTTTCTACTGTGGAGAAACTTACTATTATTAACCTTATTCGTAACGAACATTATTCCATCAATGAGGTTGCTTCTATGTATAACTTGAATTGGTCTACGATTCGATCCTGGATACATAAGTTTGAAACTCTTGGTGAAGCTGGACTTGAAGAAGCAAAATCAAATACATCCTACTCAAAAGAGTTTAAGCTGAATAGTAGGTGTATAGATAAGGGGCTAATGGAATCCTTCAGGGGAACACTTAAATGTGAGCCCTTTGCGGAGTGGTGCAAGAAGTGTGATATATCTCCTGCATAGAAAATTCCCAGTAAATATATTACAAATTTCGACACAATCATATAGGGAAAGATGGTACAGTAGTCATACTTATACAATTTACCTGAAAAGGATGTTGAATGACACGATGGAAGAGCAGTATGAATGGAAGGAAATTATGAAGGACATTATTAATCAATCGGAGTCATCACACTCCATTACCATTAAAGAGGTCTTAAACGAATTAATTGATCGATTACAGCCGAATCAAAGTAAATAAAGAATCCTACAAAGAGCAGGATTCTTTTTATTAGGTGCTTTTATTTCATTTTGTCCATGACCTTACTCCGAAGGGCGCTTTCACGAGCTGATTTTTGCTCTTGATAGTATTGCTTCACTTCCGATGCGGCATTTCGGCTATGGATGTTGTCGGAGCAAGGCCGTGGTTCTGGTGACTTCGATTCATACGGTGACATTAACCGTGCTGAAATGGCAAAAGTACTAGATGAATTCCTAAGCTTTGTTGAAATCATTAATGATAGTAACGAGAACAACTAAGACTTTTTGAAATCCCATAACCCTTTTCCTTCCTGGGCTCCAAGCTATGTCATGATAGCTTGGAGCTTTTTTTGTTTTCAGATAGTTTTCTCAATCATGTCGGTCGCTCATAGAATCAAATTTTGCTCTTACATTGCATTCGTGTACGGAAATCAACCATTTTTCTATTCTCTACCTATTTATTATGCAAAGGAATATGATATAGTCTTTTAAAAGTGGGAACATTGTGACAATTAAAGTAGATGTACACAGCTCTACAAGTAGAGAGGGATGTCTTCATGTTTAAATTAATGAATATCCAATCAGAAGTGCAGAAGATAGCAGAAGCAATCGCTTCTGTTTTAAAAATAGAGGTAGAAATCGCGAATGAACGATTTTATAGAGTAGCAGGCACAGGTAGGACAAAGTCAGGTATTCTACGGAAAATGGAAGGAGACTTTGTTTATAAGAGTGCCATTCGAACAGGTGGCCCAATCATTATTGAGGAACCTGGTTTCCAAGAGGTATGTAAACGATGTGCATTTTATCAACATTGTCCTGAGACAGGTGAAATTTGTACTCCTATTAAACTAGATGATCAAGTTATTGGTGTGATAGGTCTGCTAGCATTTGATGAAGCGCAAAGAAGTCGCCTTTTTGAGAATGTAGAAGAAATCTTATTCTTTCTTAATAAAATGGCTGATTTAATAGCGAGTAAGGTAAGCGAACATCAAATGATAAATGACCTACTAGGGAACGAAGAAAAACTGACGAAAATGATCAATATGGCAGATGAAGGGATTATGATTCTAGATCAAAACGACAGTATAAAAGAATTGAATGATAAAGTGAAAGACTTGTTACACGTGAAGAATCCTCATGAAATTCCGAATAACACAATCGAACGAATACAACAATTCATAGAACATAGTGAAAATGGAGAGAAAGAGAAAATCACCTTGTCTGTAGATGATCAGGAAAAGCATTTCTTTATATCTTCCCAACATTTTGAGGTTTCCCAATCCCTTTATACCAACATGGTGATTCTAAAAGACGTGAATGACATTAAAAGGTTGGCAGATATTTCAGATGGTGAAGACCGGACGGTGTTTAGTCAAATTGTTGGGAATAGCACACAAATGAAAGAGCTGAAAGATTACGTTTATAAAGTTTCTCGTTTCAATTCCAATGTACTCATACAGGGGGAAAGTGGAACTGGTAAAGAAGAATTTGCGCAGGCTATTCATAGAGCAAGTAACAGAGCAAGTAAGCCCTTTGTGACGGTGAATTGTGGAGCCATCCCCGAAAATTTATTAGAGAGTGAACTGTTTGGCTATGATGCTGGTGCTTTTACTGGTGCTAGTAAGAATGGCAAGAAAGGAAAATTTGAACTTGCTGAGAAAGGGACGATATTTTTAGACGAAATTAGTGAAATGCCGCTGCATTTACAAGTGAAGTTACTAAGGGCTATTCAAGAGAGAGAAATAGAACGTTTAGGTGGTAACCGTTCGATCTCGATTGATGTAAGGATTATTACAGCTACCAATAGTAATATTCAACAACTGGTGGAAGAAGGAACGTTTAGAGAAGATTTATTTTACCGCTTGAACGTTGTGCCAATCGTACTTCCACCACTTCGAAGCAGGAAAGAAGATATAGTGAGTTTAACCAGTTATTTTATCTCTCTCTTTAATGAACAATTTGGTTCTTCTGTGCTAGGAGTAGGACAAGATGTAGAAGATGTCATGGTTTCTTACTCATGGCCAGGGAACATTAGGGAATTAAAGAACTTCGTTGAATATCTCTTTAATTTCATATCAGAAGGTTATATTACGCTAGACAATGCTGAAGAGTATATTGAAAAGAAGTTGTCTGTAAACAACATACAAAATGAGGGGCAGCACGCCATTACCGTTCAATCCTTTTCATTAGATGACATGGAAGAGAAAATGATTTCGGAAGCCTTGATTCATGTAAGACAGAATGGTGGGAAAATAGAAGACGCCTGTTCTTTATTAGGGATTGGAAGAGCTACGTTGTTTCGTAAAATCAATAAATACAATATCGAAGTATCAAAATGATACTAGGTGTTCATTTTGATACTTTGTCACACGAAGGAAGAAACAACTCCATAAAACAGAATTTTCAGAATTATAGAGTCTCATATTGATACTCCATTTGATGCCAACTCTCCCATGATAGTTGGCATCTCCATATTACTAAAGTTGGCATGAAATTTGCATATAAAAAAGTGAGCCCAAAAGATAGAGGAGGATCTATATGAGCAAGAAAGTGATGGAATCTAGTAAAGCCCCACAAGCTATTGGACCATATTGCCAAGGAGTCATGCATAATGGACTAGCATTTCTGTCTGGAATGTTACCTATCGATGCTGAATCTAAAGAGGTGGTAGAAGGAATAGAGAAACAGACAGAACAAATTCTCGAAAACCTGAAACATGTATTAGAGGATTATGGATCATCTCTTGATCAAGTGCTGAAAACGACTATTTACCTGAAGAGTATGGGGGATTTTCAAACAGTAAATGGAATCTATGGGGAATATTTTGCGAACGCAGTTCCAGCTAGAAGTTGTATCGAAGTATCACGTCTACCAAAAGATGTATTGATTGAAATAGAACTTATTGCAGCATTAGACGAGAACTAGAGAGGAGGTAGCCAACATGAACGTAAAATTACAGTCATTAAAAAGTATTTCATGTAGCATGAATCCTATGAAACAGCCTTTTAGCATGAGCGGTGTACCAGAAGAGTTTTCCTTAGAAAGCATTCGTAAGGTGCAACAATTTCAAAGCAGCCATGAGAGATACCAAAAGACTCCACTAGCTAAGCTGGATAGTTTGGCTGAGCACTTAGGGGTACAAGAAATCTTCGTGAAAGATGAATCCTATCGATTTGGCTTAAATGCCTTTAAAGTACTTGGAGGTATTTATGCTGTTGGAAAGTATCTAGCAGAATTGTTGGATAGAGATATAGAGTCATTAACGTTCGAAGAGTTAAAATCCCCTGAAACGAAGAAAGTGACAGGGGAGATTACCTTTATCTCTGCAACAGACGGAAATCACGGTAGAGGTATTGCGTGGGCAGCTAAAGAATTGGGCCATCATTCTATCATTTATATGCCAAAGGGATCTTCAGAAAGAAGACTACAAGCTATAAAAGGCGAAGGGGCGTATGCGGAGATTACGGATTTCAATTATGATGCTGCAGTACGCTACTCTTCTAGTCTAGCAGATCAAAATGGATGGGTCTTAATTCAAGATACTGCATGGGAAGGATATGAAAAAATTCCACAATGGATTATGCAAGGGTATGCAACGTTGGCCAAGGAGTCTATTGAGCAAATCGAATTGCATACCGAAGAGCCTCCAACCCATGTGTTTTTACAATGTGGCGTAGGTTCTTATGCAGCTGGGATAACCGGCTATTTATTGCAATACTACCAAGAACATCATCCGAAAGTAATAGCCGTAGAACCCCATTCAGCAAACTGTTATTATCGGTCCTTCCAGGAAGCGGATAATAGTAGACACATTGTAGATGGGGATATGGACACCATAATGGATGGGTTAGCGTGCGGCGAACCGAATCCACTATCTTGGAAGATTCTAAAACGCTTTGCAGAGGCTTCTTTTTCTTGTGATGATAAAATATCGGCTCTTGGAATGAGAATATTAGGTAACCCTTTACAGGAAGATCCAAAGGTCATATCAGGAGAATCAGGGGCTGTTACAACCGGTTTACTGTACTGTTTATTATCAGAGGATGGATTACAAGGAATGAAAGAGAAACTTCAATTAGATGAACATTCTAGAGTATTGCTTATCAGTACGGAAGGCGACACAGATAAAGAGAGTTATAGAAAAATCGTTTGGGAAGGCGAACACCCATTAGTATGAGGGAAGAAATCGAGATCTTTTTTAGATGAAGTGAGGTGATGGTGGTGACGATACAAACAGATGTAATAGACTTAACGCAGCAAGCAGTACGAATACAAAGTCTATCCGGAGAAGAAGGAACAGTAGCCTCTCTACTATATGATGAGATGAAAAAATTAGATTATGATGAAGTATGGATTGATGCATATGGCAGTCTTATCGGTAAAATAGCTGGAGAAGGTAGAGGACAATCCGTATTGTTTGATGGCCATATCGATACCGTGCCCGTAAATAGTCCAGAAAAATGGACATATGATCCATTTGGAGCTGAAATTGTAGATGGAAAGATGTATGGGCGAGGAACGAGTGATATGAAAGGTGCCGTTTGTGCTGCGATTGTAGCAGGTGGCGAAATAGGGAAAGAGGTAAAGCGTACAGGAGTGAGGCCAGAAGGAGATATTTATATATCCGCATCGGTCTGTGAAGAAACGTTTGAAGGTGCTGCTCTAGAAGAGATAGTAAGCAAGGTCCATCCAGATAATGTAGTCATTATGGAACCTTCTGATCTAAACATTAGTAAAGGGCAACTTGGCAGAGCAGAAATAAAGATTAACGCGCATGGTCGTTCCGCACATTCTTCCACACCGGATGCAGCGGTAAATGCTATCCATGAAATGAATAGTATGATCTCCGGAATTATGAATCTTGAATCCCCTACACATCCAGATTTGGGGACGGGGATTTCGGTGGTAACAGATATCATTTCTTCTCCATATCCAGGTGCCTCCGTCATTCCAGATCAGTGCCAAATAACGGTGGATCGTCGATTGTTGGAAGAGGAGTCAGAGCAGTCCGTTCTGAGACAATACGATGCGTTAGTCCCGTTAAACAAACAATTCACGATGCATGTAACAGAAGCAGAACTCTCATGTTATACAGGGAAAAAACGAATACTGAAACGATTTTTCCCGGGATGGTTAATGGAAGAGGATTCGCCAATCGTTCAAGCGTCACTTTCCTCTTTACAAGCTATAGAGCAGGATCCAGAGATTGTAACCTATCAATTTTGCACGAATGGTAGTTATAGTGCTGGTATTGCTGGTATCCCAACTATTGGGTACGGGCCTTCTAGTGCTAGCCTAGTCCATATCGTTGATGAATATATTGAAACGGAACAATTAACGAAAGCTGCGGAAGGGATTCATGCTTTAGCGATGGACCTTACAGGTAGTTTATCAAAATAAATGGAGAACCAAGGGATGGATGGGGATGTTACAAAACAATGTACCTTTTCATGAATTCCATGAAAGAAGGTCACAATGTGTATCGCAAGCTAGTGATAGAGGGCTGAATGGGTTAATGGTTTGGTCTCGTGGTGGTGGAACGTTTGATCGTTATGCAGATGTAGATTACCTTGCCAATCATTATCAGCAACGATGTTACCTACCAGATTATATGCCTCTTTGGAGTGGACGATCCCACTGTGTTCTTTTTATACCAGTTGAAGGAGAACCTATCTTGGTTGTATCTTCACCTGAGTATAGTATAGATCTTATTGCCGTCAGTGATGTACGATATAGCAACGACTTTATAGGGGAATGCCGGCGTGCGATATATGACTTGAACATGGATGAGGGAAAAGTAGGGTTAGTTGGAGCAGATGTACTGCCATTCGCGTATAGCCAGAAGTTATTTGCTGAAACCCCAGAACTAGAGGTAGCAACCGCAGATGATATTGTACAACATACGAGAATGATAAAAAGTCCAAGAGAAGAGGCATGTATCAACGAAGCTTGTCGGATTGGTACAAGCGCTGTGAATCAAATCATGAGAAACGTATCGGAAGGAAAAACAGAAAGTCAGATTATTGCTCCAGCAATCGAAACTGTAGTAGAAGAAGGGGCCGTTGTATATTTTGTAATTACAAGTTCTGGTTCATATATTAATTATGCACAAAGTGTAGACTTCCCTGGATACGATCATCAGCGGAAGGTAGAAAATGGGGAGTTATTTCGAGTCGACTTAATCATTTCTTATCAAGGGTATATGTGTGACTTTGGTAGAAGTTGTGTCGTAGGACATACCCCATCTATTCCACAGCAAGAAATGCTAGATATGGTTACCGATGCGTGTGAGCATGTGATTCAGTCTATACAACCTGGACTCCGTGTTAAGGATCTATGTAGGATAGGTGACAATTATTTAGAAGAAAGAGGCGTTTCCTTTGCGGTAGATCAAACCAATGCGGATGTCATCTATGCAGGTTATCCTCCTCATTGGGGTCATGGGTTAGGGATGTCATGGGAAAGACCATGGTTAGTGAAGGAAGAAGAAATGACGCTCGAACCGAATATGTTCTTGGCGATAGAGAAGTCGCTATATAAACCAGGGGTAGGTACAGTAAGCTATGAGCAAAATATCAAAGTGACCGAAAATGGAGCTTGTATTTTAACAACATCACCAAAAAAGTGGGACAAAACAGCAATATCTTAAAAAGGTAATCCGATATTTTTTTATAGAAAAATGACTGAAATTTTAAAATGTTCTGACCTATATTAATCAGGAGGGAATAACTTGGATTTTATAAATTGGCTCAATGGGGTTGTCTGGAGTCCGGTTTTGGTTTTCATTTTATTAAGTGTTGGGCTGTATTATGCTTTTGCCACTCGCTTTGCTCAATTTCGTCATGTTAAAGAGATGGTCCGACTAATGTTTGAAGGAAAAAGCTCTTCAGCAGGTATTTCTTCCTTCCAAGCATTAATGCTTTCACTTGGAGATAAAATCGGAGTAGGGAATATAGCTGGTGTGGCCACAGCTATTGCGTATGGAGGTCCGGGAGCTGTCTTTTGGATGTGGATTATGGGGTTCTTGGGAGCTGGGATTGCGTTTATTGAATCGACACTTGCTCAAGTATATAAAACCAAACAAGAAGGTCAATTTCGGGGAGGTACTCCATATTTCATTGAAAAAGGTCTGAACATTAAGTGGCTTGCAGTGGTGTTTGCGTTCATTACGATGATTACAGGAGCATTCTTATTACCGAACATACAGGTGAACACTATATCATCTTCTATGGAAACGGCATTTAACATTAATCCGATGCTAACAGGAATTGTGTTAGTAGCTATATTAGGGGTTATTATACTTGGTGGTGTAAAGAGAATTGTTCGTACAGCTGAGTTTATTGTTCCGTTTATGGCTGCTGGATATATCATACTCGCGGTAACCATTTGTATTATAAATATTACCGAAGTACCGAGAGTGTTTAATCTAATCGTATCTAGTGCATTTGGAGCAGATGCTACGTTTGGTGCAATCCTAGGGTCTGCCATTGCGTGGGGAGTAAAAAGAGGCGCTTTCTCCAATGGAGCAGGCTTCGGTAGCGAAACGTATGCACCTGCAGCGGCAGAAGTTTCCCACCCTGCTAAACAAGGATTAGTGCAGTCTCTTTCAACTTATATTGATACCATTGTCGTTTGTTCGATGACTGCTTTTTCTATCATCGTTACAGGAATGTATAATGTAAACCCTAATGGGCAGGGGGCTATCGTAGATAACATAGGGGATGTAGAGCCTGGTCCAACGTACACGCAATTAGCTTTTGATACATCACTACCTGGTTTTGGATCGGCATTTCTAGCTATAGCGATTTTGTTCTTCGCGTTCACGAGTATGATGTTCTACTCCTACATGGCTGAAACCGGACTTGCCTATATTAAGAATCGACTCCAATATAAACAAGCGTGGCCGGATTATGTGTTGAAGATAGGTTTCCTAGTATCTGTTTTTGTTGGTAGTGTGAAATCTGCTGCCTTTGCATGGGCATTGGGGGATTTAGGATATGGTTCGATGGCGTGGATTAATATATTTGTCATTCTATTTCTCTCTAAGCCGGCATTGAAAGTACTGAAAGATTATGAGCGACAGAAGAAACTGGGGATTGACCCTGTTTTCAATCCATCTGATGTTGGCATCACATCTGCAGATTTTTGGGAAACAGAATATACGAATCAGGAAGAATCTAACGAATCAGAGCAAAATCAACAATCGATGTATATGTAAGAGTCATTCCCCAGCTATGAATGCATAGTTGGGGAATTTTTTTATACAGAAAGACACCTCCTTCCATAGTCAAGACGATTATACCTATGAAAGGAGGTGATCACGATGGCAGTCTCCAACCTAATAAGCTCTCAGCTACAACTTGTTTTCGAAGATGGATTAGATGATAGCGGCAGACCAGTACTACGAAACAAAAACTTCAACAATGTGAAAACAGATGCAACGCCAGATCAACTTCACGCTGTTGCTACTGCAATATCTGGCCTTCAGCAACGCCCATTGCACGGTATAGAACGTAATGATGCAAGTGAGTTATTTGAGTCGTAATTGGCTCTAACTAAATAGAAAGGAGGAAATACCATGGCCAAGAAACTTGAACTGAAATTTCTTAATGAAGAGAACAGAACGGTTACGATTTCGGTGGACCAACCAATCGAACCAGTTGATGCAGTTGCTGTGAACGCAGCAATGGATGAAATCATCACGCAAGGTTGTTTCTTTTCTAGCGGTGGAAATCTGATTTCGAAGAAAGAAGCTAGAATTGTAGAGCGTAATGTGTTTGATGTTCAACTTTAATCATATATAAACCAAATGCCTGAGTCGTATCGATGGATACTTCCCGGGCATTTTTTGAATTATAATTTTACACTATATAGCTTTTATTATTTTGATGGTGATAGACACCTCCTTCCATAGTCAAGACGATTATACCTATGAAAGGAGGTGATCACGATGGCAGTCTCCAACCTAATAAGCTCTCAACTTCAACTTGTTTTCGAAGATGGATTAGATGATAGCGGCAGACCAGTACTACGAAACAAAAACTTCAACAACGTGAAAACAGATGCAACGCCAGATCAACTTCACGCTGTTGCTACTGCAATATCTGGCCTTCAGCAACGCCCATTGCACGGTGTAGAACGTAATGATGCAAGTGAGTTATTTGAGTCGTAATTGGCTCTAACTAAAATAGAAAGGAGGGAATACCATGGCCAAGAAACTTGAACTGAAATTTCTTAATGAAGAGAACAGAACGGTTACGATTTCGGTGGACCAACCAATCGAACCAGTTGATGCAGTTGCTGTGAACGCAGCAATGGATGAAATCATCACGCAAGGTTGTTTCTTTTCTAGCGGTGGAAATCTGATTTCCAAGAAAGAAGCTAGAATTGTAGAGCGTAATGTGTTTGATGTTCAATTATAAATAAAAAACAGCATGCTCCTTTAATTAGGGCATGCTGTTTTTAGAATTGATCAAACGTTTGATTAATTTCGCTATGATTGTGGTTTTAACAGTAAATCATTTAGTTCAGAGGATCTCTCCACTGTAGAGGTTGTTACATGCAGTTCATAACCTGTGTCAAATTCATAAATAAGAACATATTCCGTGCCAGTCATCATGTTTTCGCCTTCACTATCAGGTTTTCCTAACAAATTCTCTATGTCAGTTGCTGTTAATCCTTTATCTTTGATGTTATACATAACCGCCTGGATGGCCTGATCTTTATTGCTATCCACGTATGCATAGGAATACCCTTCAGGATAAAACATATGCTTGGCGCCTGTATAATACTCTTCTTCATAATCTGTACCTTCTGCTTCTATCACTTCTTGTTTCGTTGCACCAATCCCAAGTTTCATATCCTTAAGGGAGCCATTTTTAGCTTGTTTTACAAACTCCTCATCGAAATAAGCGGCTTGTTCCTTATCCCCGTTCATATAATGAAGCTGAGTATCGATGTACATACTTTCTCGCCATGATTGGATTGTTTTCGGTATGTTATTTGTATAATCCTTATCAGTGGTATAGTATAAGATGCCACTTTTTCCATCGCTACTAGTGCCAAGAATAGCGGCATAGATTTCCCCGTTATCCCCATTCATTACGATGCCTTCCATTGAGCCACCTAGTCCTCGAACCATTCCACTATAAGCTTTTCCACCAAAGTCATCTATCACTTCTTCATCATAGATTAGTTGGAACGTTTCTTTGAAAAGATCGTATTGTTCACCAACAAGAGCTTTGAAGGTTTTGTTTTCTTCAGATGTGAAAAGCTCCATATCTACAAAGGGTTCTGTTTCTTTAGATGTATCTCCTTTTGTGTACTCACCGGAAAAGTAAACACCAGAGCCTCCGTACACATAGCAGGAGGAAGTTGTTTCAACAGAAATGGCATTATCTTTTGGAGAAAATGTGACCGTACAACCATCCCCATCATCGAATGTGGCTTTCCCATTTTTAATCATTGCCGTGTCTTCTATGAGACCTGCATTACCACCAGCTGCTGCTGCAATTTTAAAGTCGAAGGAAGCATCTTTTACATTGGTTATCTTTAAGGAAGCACCATTATGTTGTACGTCTCGTGTCCATTCTCCAGCTGAGAAAGGATTGACCTCTTTTGTTGTAAATGGCATGGAAATTGATTGCTCGATCGTTTTTCCTGATGTAGCCATTATGCTCTCTTGAATATGTAAAGTATAGCTATGACTACTCTCATAGTTTTGAGCTGGTGTAACAGTGATGGTTTCTTCTTCAATCGAAACGTCTGTGCCTATTTTGGTATTCGTTTCATCTGTTACATAAATAGCTTCTTTATTACTCTGAGTATCTTCGATAGAAGTATTGAATGTAATTACCCATTCTTTATCAAGGGCCACCTCCGTAATGGTATCCCATTTAAGAGATGCATGGGCTGTTCCTGGTTGGATGAATTGAGTTACGGCTACGAGAAATAGTGCTAGAATAGTAGCTTTGATTACGTTGCGAATAAGTCATACCCCTTCCAATATATTATTTTGGTAATATAGGTAGATTTTTTGAGTCAAATCTACTATAAAATTTACATTAAAATAGTTTAATACACTCAACCACAAAATTCAATTAGAGAAAGAATTTAACTATATTGATTATATGATTTAAAACAATTTCATAGTAGGTGAGAAGGTGTTTATTGGATGCGTTTAAGGTAACAACAAATTAATCAAACGTTTGATCAATTTTCTGTAGGTGTTCGAAATAGACATTTCTATCAATCCACTATATAATAAAAAAGTTCCGAGTAGAGGGTATGGTTGCTGGGCGCAATAAGACGATAGATTGCAAAAAATTCTAATAAACTAGTAACGTATCCGCTACCAAAAGCGACAGATATAAATGAAATGTTTAACAAATAGATAGAAAGGTTACGGTTTTTTGGAAAGTAATCCATATATTGCTTACTCAAAATCCACCTTCAGCCCCATGGGTTATTTGTTGCATAATGGTATACTATTTTCTAGAATATGGATATAAAGAATATAATTAGGGGGAGTTGTCATGCTAAAGAAGTTCATCATGCCGTTGTTTTTTACATCCTTTCTCGTCGTAGCAGGGTGCAGCTCTGATGGATCTACAGATCTTGAGAACGCAGACGATATGAAGGATAACGAGCAATCAACAGATCAAGAAGGTTCCTCAGATAAGGATTCAAATAAAGATACATCTGATAACGGAGATGGAAGTAGTTCAGATGGAGATTCAGAAGGCTCCAGTTCGGACGATAGCGATTCAGGTTCTGGAAATGGTGACTCAGGATCTGACCAAGAAGGATCAGGTTCAAACTCTGGTTCCGATTCAGACAGCGGTAATTCCGATGATGGTAGCAGCGACGGAAGTTCCAATTCTGACGGTGGAGGATCTGCAACAGGAGATAACGCCTCTGATGACGGAAATGCCAATAATAACAGCAATGAACCATCTGGTGACGCGAAAACGTACACGTTCCAAGAAGTGAATGGTAATGCCGTGAACATTTTAACAGGTGTAAATGGCGTAGAAATTAAACGTAAAGATATCAAAGGCGCGACTGCTGATAGTACCATCTATCTAAAAGCAAACAATCAACAAATCAGCCTTACGTATAATAAGGACCGAGATAGTTTCCGTAACATTGAAATTACGCAAGTGAAACTAGAGCAATTGAAGCAATCTAAAGTTGTTGTAAAAGGCTAACAGATGGCATTGTCGATTAGCCTCAAATCCTTCATAATAGAAGGTAGGGAACAACAAGGAGGAAAAGACATATGGCTACAATCGTAAAAGAAAATGATCCTGTTATTAAAAATGTTGCAGGCATCGCAAATGCATTGAAAGTACCAGCAGAAAAGTTAGATGTAACAAAGGGAGCAGACAATCTGTACCTAAGCTTACAACAAAATGGAGAAGAGAAGCTCTTCCCATTCACGTATAACGAAGAAAAGAACGATTACCGCGTGTTACAAATCCCACTTTCCTTTAGCGAAGAGGATATTCAAAACGGTAAGATTGTTCAGAAAGATTAATAGAAAAAAGGCGAAATGAGTACAAGATACTCATTTCGCCTTTTTTTGAAAGTTAAGTTTCTGGCACTTACTGTCCAGCTCCAGCGCCCAGCGACTAGTATGCTTCCTGGCTCCTCCGTACGATAAGTTAACATCGGGCACCCTGAGCTTTTGTTCTTACGTACCAAAATACCTTCGTTGTATGTAGTGTTTCATAATTTCATTCCGAAAGGGTTCGATCATGTTCTTTCGTTCTTGTTTATATCGATGTTGTATTTGATTCGGTGTAATGCCTAACGTGAGGCCAATATTACAATACTGCTCTATGATGTTTTGGAATACATCTTGCTGATGCTCTGAAGTGATCACCTTGTTCATTTCCATATACAAAGCTTGAATCTGCTCTGTTATATCAACATCAAAAACCCAACCATCCAGTGACCGCTTTACTTTCCATGGTTCAACATTTATCTTTCTACCCAAGAATATGAAATAAGGGAGGGTTCCTACATACATCTCCCTTAGTTCTTCTAGATAGGTAAACTGATACCATACATAATGTTCATTTAGCTGTAGCAAGCGCTTTTGGATGATGGAAGTTAACTCTTTATATGTGATTCTCTTTGTTGAGGGTATTTCATTACCATTTAACAGTTGACTGAGATTCATGCTAGCAATCCCTCCTAAAGTTATAGACGAAATGTTACACATTTCGACAAAAAATCCTTATAAGAAAACCCACCATCATCGGTGGGTTTTATTTATACCAGCTTGGCGATTCATTTCAGTTATCTACTTAAGATCATTAGAATTGCGTCATTAGGTATAGAAATACTAGCCCAATATTTGCTTCTGTTTTTTCAACTACTATATATCAGACGACTTTATCACAGCGTTTGTTACACATAAACCAATATCTAGCTCAATTATGTGTTTTTGCATCTTCATGCCCACGAGGATGCTCCTAATGATGTGGTTCTTCTATCCCACATCCATACATCCAAAAATATATAACATCAGCAAAAAATATTAGAATTTTCAATCAACGGAAACATCTATACACTTAAAAGTAAGAAATAAATAGCGCGCGTTAATTTATTCAACAAAATGTAAACGCTACCAAATGGAATAGAGAGAGGTGTCTGAATATGAATGTATGGGATCCGAACAGTCCGTTAGGTGGACTACCAATTATTAAAAATGCCAGTAGTAAGCGTGAATCCAGTTATGATCGAACAGGAGGGAACCGAGATTTTGATGTCGTGGAGCCAGGGGCAACAGCTGTGATGGCAGATATCAAAGGGATTGGCTGTATCAAGCATATTTGGATGACGACGAGGTGTTATGCACCGCAGTACTTACGAAAGCTTGTACTGGAAATGTATTGGGATGGGGAAGAAAATCCGAGTGTTCGTGTACCGTTAGGGGATTTCTTCGGGATTGGTCATGCGACATGCAAGCATTACGTATCGCTTCCTTTAAGCATGGTAATGGGAGAGCGTCGAGGGCCAAAGGGACCTTTTGCAGCTTCGATGAATAGTTATTTTCCAATGCCGTACGGAGATGGTGCTAAAATACAAGTAATCAATGAAAGTGAAGAGCGTATCGAGAATTTATTCTATTATGTCGATTATGAAGAATATCAAGATGAAAGTCAGGTACCAGAGGACATGGGACGATTCCATGCGACGTGGAATCGTGAAAACCCAACCGATAAATTGACTCATCCAACTGATTTAGATGATCCAGCTCCTTGGGATTTACCTGGCGAGAACCTTACAGGAGAAGATAACTACGTGATATTGGATGCGGAAGGCAAAGGGCATTATGTTGGCTGTGTTTTGAATATTGATAATTTTGATGCTTCCAATCAACAGTTCACCTGGCCTGGTGAAGGAGACGATATGTTCTTTATTGATGGAGAGGAATGGCCACCTTCCTTACACGGAACAGGGACGGAAGACTATTTCAATGCAGCCTGGGGCTTTCCGAGTGGCGAGTATGCAGGGCCGTATCACGGCGTTTCCTTAGGAAGTGATGTGCAAGAGCACTTCGGAAAATGGAGTTTGTATCGTTTCCATGTGGAGGATCCCATTCGCTTCAATACGTCTATAAAGGCAACAATCGAACATGGTCATGCGAACGATCAAGGCAATGATTATTCCAGTGTCGCCTATTGGTATCAACTAGAACCTCACAAGCCATTACCTGCATTACCACCTGTGGAGAAACGACTACCACGTAGATGGCCGGAACATGGGCTTTGGGATCGATAAGCATTCGTTTCTACAATAGAGGAGGAGAAGCTATTGAAAAAAATCAATTGGTATAAACGTGCATTTGTCCTTGTCGCTCTTGTATCGATTATGGTAAGCGGTTGTTCCAATGATTCAGGTGGAGAAGCAGATGGGGAATCGCAATCCAAAGGGGATAAAACGTTGACCGTTCTTGTAGAAGGTGGAAGCCCAGCTTATCAAGTTGCCACCGAAACAAAGGATGAATTTAAAGAAGAAACGGGTTATGAAGTGAAAATTGAAGCCGTTCCTTATACGGGCGTTTACGATAAGTTGAAAGCAGAAGTGGCCTCTCGTGCAGGTGCTTTTGATGTAGCGACCATTGATATTCTTTGGTTCCCGGCCCTTTCTAGTGGATTGCTTCCGTTAGATGATGTGGTCACAGATGACGTTCAAGATGATCTATTTAATGGCTTGGTTTCAGGTGGGACGTACAATGATACAACGTATGGCATGCCAGTTTGGACCAATGCGAAGAACCTTATCTATCGAAAAGATCTATTTAACGATGAGGCAAACAAAGAAGCATTTAAAGAAGAGTATGGGTATGAATTGCAACCACCAAAAGATTGGGAGCAGTATCGTGATGTAGCGAAGTTCTTCACGAAAGATAATGATGGCGACGGCCAAGTAGATCAGTACGGCACGACGGTATTCGGAGCCAATAATGGTGATTCCGTTGCTAGCTGGTTAGATCATGCAGCACAGGCTGGTGCCGATCCACTTGTTGTTGGGGATGATGGCGAAGTGCTGGTCAATAATGAGCCGTATGTGGAAGCGTTAGAGCTATTAACGACAATGCTTAATGAAGACCAATCGGTACCAAAAGGTGCGTTAGAAATGGCATCTGCTGAAACAGCTGAACTATTTTGGAGCGGGAAGTCCGCCATGATGCTAGCCTGGGGTCACTTCTATGTCCCCTCGAATGATCCTGAAAAATCAGAAGTAGCTGGCAAAGTTGGTTCCGCACCAATGATTGCTGGAGATGCTGGCATTGGAGCTGTTCCTGGCCCTTGGTATCAAGTAGTACCGAAATCTACCAAGAACCCAGAAATGGCTAAGAAATACATTGAGTTTTTATACGAGAAGAATGAACTGTACATGGAAACATTGGGTGTAGCGGCACGAAAATCAGTGTTTGAAGAGTATGGCAAAAAAGAAGGATACGAGCATTTAGCTCCGCTCCAAGAGACGCTTTCTGCGGAGCAAACCCAGAACCGTCCGAAAATTAAAGAATGGCAACAAATTGAGAGTGAAGCCCTCATTCCTGCTGTTCAATATGCTCTATCTGGTGAGAAGACCCCTCAAGAAGCATTGGACTGGGCAGCTGAGGTCATTAAAGGTATTCTGCCTCCTCAATAAATACGAATCCTTTTATACGATCTCCTCTGTGAAAGCATGTTGCTACAACAGAGGAGATTTCTTATAAAAGGAGCTAGCGAACGGTGAAACAAGAATGAAAGAGGGTGAAGCATAATGAAATATACGAACAGTAAATTGTCGATCTTGTTTTTTCTACCAGCGGGTCTATTTATGGGCGTCTTCCTGCTATATCCTCTATTTTTACTCGTGAAAGATAGTCTGTTTACCTATAACCTACTAGATCCAGCTGCAAAACAGTTTGTAGGATTGACCAACTATGTTAGCGCCCTAACATCGGAGCGGTTTTTACAATCGACATGGAATACCGTCATCTACATCGTCGGAGCAGTTGGGACGGAATTTGTGTTGGGCCTACTACTTGCGCTGTTATTAAACACCGGATTTAGAGGAAGTCAATCCATAAGAACGCTGTTACTTGCCCCGTTAATGTTAGCGCCTCTAGTGTCAGGTCTGATTTGGAAGTTCATGCTGAATGATCAGTTTGGTGTTATTAATTGGGGGCTGTATAAGTTAGGGATATTATCCGATCCACACCAAGTGTTATGGTTGTCGGATTCAAAATACGCGTTACTCTCCACCATCATCGCCGATGTTTGGTTAACGACGCCATTCATGATGCTTGTATTGCTTGCTGGGTTACAAGGCATCCCGAAAGGTTTATATGAAGCTTCGCAAATTGATGGAGCGAATAAGTGGCAAACGTTTCGTTACGTAACACTGCCATCCCTGGCTCCCGTAGCGATTGTAGCTGTCCTCATTCGGATGATCGATGCGGCCAGAACGTTTGATATCGTCTGGGTGTTAACAAAAGGTGGTCCCGGTTTCTCCTCGGAAGTGTTAAGTACGTATATGTATAAAATGCTGACCAGATATGGACAGGTAGGAGAAGCGAGTGCGATGGCCGTCATTTTCATTGTATTGTTGTTAGCTCTCAGTTCGTTCTTTATATCGAAAATTTGGTCGCCAAGTCATGAGAAGAAATAATAGATGGTGAGGTGAAGAAACAATGTCCAATTATCCTGTTGCGGAAACCAACCGACAAATGAAGCCAAATCAATCGTTCCATTTACAGTTAAAGAAACGAACGTGGAAGGTCTTTATTATTCTATTAACCTGCTTTTTAGCGTTGTTGTTTTTAGGACCGTATATTTATCTGCTGCTCACTTCCCTGAAACCTTCATCCGAAGCGGTTTCCTCTCCACCAACGCTTTGGCCTTCGAAATTTACCTTTGAAAGCTATATTGGTATGTTCGAATACTTACCGATTGGAAAGTATTTCGTAAATAGTTTAGTAGCTGCCGTTGCCAGCACAGCCTTAAGTGTCTTTCTCGGAGCTCTAGGAGCGTACGGGTTATCTCGCTTTTCTTCCAAAATAGGAAACGTATTTCTATTGTTCACGCTTTCGATTCGAATGGTGCCGATGATCAGTATTGCGATTCCAATGTACATGATCATTCAAAACATCGGTTTAATTGATACAAAATTAGCGCTCATTTTAGTGTACACGAGTATCAATGTTCCGTTTGCGATATGGTTGATGATTGGATTCTTTGATTCGATTCCGAAAGAGTTTGATGAAGCGGCTAGAGTGGATGGGTGTAGTCGATTCGGTGCGTTTATGAAAGTCATTCTTCCGATTTCGTTACCAGGCCTTGCGACAACGTCTATTTTTACATTCATGCTCGCTTGGAACGACTTCTTATTTGCCTTGTTGATGACGAGTACGGAAGCCAAGACGGCCACGGTCGGTATCTCGGAATTCTTAACAGCCTATAACTTAGATTTAGGTCCTATGACCGCAGCTGCCGTGTCATTTAGTTTACCAGTCATGATCTTTTCTTTCTTTGTGCAACGTTACATTGTGAGTGGTATGACGCTTGGAGCTGTAAAAGAATAACCTTGGGAGGAGAGGTTTACATGAATTCGATCACGAACCATCGTCAGGAAGTATATCGACCTCAGTTCCACTTCACACCAGAAGCGAACTGGATGAATGATCCAAACGGCATGGTGTATTACGAGGGTGAATACCACCTTTTCTTTCAATACCACCCTCATAGTACGAAATGGGGACCGATGCATTGGGGGCATGCTGTGAGTGAGGATCTCGTCTATTGGGAAGAGCTCCCAATCGCACTGGAGCCAGATGAATTGGGGATGATTTTCTCAGGTAGTGCCGTTGTTGATTGGCACGATACGACGGGCTTTTTCAACGGGGAGTCAGGACTGGTTGCGATTTTTACGCATTCTGATACCCACCCTGACACGAAACAAGTTCGGCAGCGTCAAAGCATAGCCTGTAGTAAGGATAAGGGACGAACGTGGCACAAGTATGAAGCAAATCCCGTTCTAGAAAATAACGAGCTGATTGATTTTCGTGATCCGAAGGTGTTTTGGCATAGGGGCACCGAGAAGTGGGTGATGGTCATTGCTGTGGGACAATGCGTACACCTCTATAGTTCTCCTGATCTAATCAACTGGATATTCGAGAGTGAATTTGGCAAACAGGATGGGTCGCATGATGGCGTATGGGAGTGTCCAGATTTGTTTGAGCTACCTATGGAGGGTACGGACAAAACCAAATGGGTGATGCTCGTTAGTATAGGGGAGAATCCAGACATTGCATTTGGCTCTAGAACGCAATATTTTATTGGCGAATTTGACGGAAAGCACTTTGTGAATGACCATCAGCCAGACGTAACATTATGGCTTGATTATGGTCGAGATAACTATGCTGGTGTGTCGTTCTCAGATGTCCAGGATGGTCGCCGCATCTACATGGGATGGATGAGCAACTGGCATTACGCCAACGAAGTTCCAACATCTACCTGGAGGAGTTCCATGACCCTGCCTCGAATAGTATCCCTACAGGAGTCTTCCAATGGGTTGCAAATCAAGCAAGAAGTTGTTGAAGAAGTGGATGTCCTTCGTACTCATCATCGCCTTTTACAAAATGAAACCATCGATACGGAGGAAATCATCCCGATAAAAGGAACATGCATGGAAATTATCGCTGAGTTTGACATCCAATCAGCTTCGGAGTTTGGTATACAGGTTCGCAAATCCTCTCAAGAAGAAACGAGGATTGGGTATCATGTGGACGAGAAGAACGTAATCCTAGATCGCCGCCACGCTGGGGAAGCTTCGTTTCATCCATGGTTCGCTAGTAGGGAAACAGCTCCAATGGAAGCAACCAACAATCGCGTGAAGCTTCATGTTTATATCGATTGGTCCTCGGTTGAAGTGTTTGGAAACGATGGAGAAGTAGCGATGACCGATTTAATTTTTCCAAGCCGTGAGAGTGATCAAGTAGGCGTTTATGCGAAAGGTGGAACAGTGAAACTTGTTTCATGCACTGTCTATACATTAGCTTCTATTTGGTAATGGTCATGTTCTTCTACTCTGTATATAATAAAAGTAAGCTAGATTATAATCGGTTATGACAGTGGGGTATGGTTATGGTGAAGCCAAAAGGTTCTACAAAACAATGGACAATAAAATGGAAGATTGTCATGTTGGCACTCTTCTCGACGTTAATCCCCCTGCTTATTATCGGACCGTTTATGTTTATGTATATTAATAAATTAGTAGAAGACCGCATATCCTCAGCAGCCGAAAACTATTTAAGCCTGGCAGATAACAATATCGATCGCTTTGTAAATGATATCGAGAATATCTCCAACATTATTTTCTTATCCAATGAAATTCAAGGTTACTTGAATTATGATCAAACCTCCCCGAGGCTGTATCAATTGGAAACAGCCTCCCGTGACTTATTGAATAACATTACCGTTGTCAGTAATCCATTCATTAATGCCATATATATCGGAAATGACCAACATGAGTTTCTGAAAGTGAACCGAGGTCAGGCCCAATTCACCGACGATATTTATGAAAGAATCCAATCTTCTAGCTGGTATCCGATGCTCGAAAATAGTGAATGGGGAGGTACGTGGTTCGAAGCGAAGGACCTTCATCTCACCGATGATTCCAATACGCTCATGTATGGAAGAGTGATTCGCGACCTTAGCTCTTCTTCTACCATTGGCTATACCGTGATTAGTGTAGATAAGAATGTATTTAAAGATATGTTAAAAGGTGTCGATTCCTCTGGCACGATGCTCATCCATAATGGGAAAGACCCGATTTATTACAATGGTGGAGACCAGATTCAGGTGGAAGAAATCGAGCGTGTGCTTGGAAATTTTCAAGATGGAAACACCATTACGCATACGTTTGATCATAAAAAATACATTCTAACTAAGCATGAAAATGAAACGACAAACTGGCAAATGATTAGCGTAATCCCCTATCAACAAATCATTCAAGAGTTTAGCGTCATTCGCATTGTTGTATTAGCTATCTTGACGCTGTCCTTTATTTTGGCGTTAGTCGTTGCTTTATTGATTTCTAAGAAAATCACTGGACATATACGCTTGCTTGGAAATGTAGCCCATAAGATGGAACGACGAGAAAAGGTCGAGGACGTAGGCTTTGATCAACAGGATGAAATAGGGGAAGTAGGGGCACGGCTGGTGTCTTTATATAACCGAAACCAAGAGCTAACAACGCAATTATACGAATCCCAAATTAAAGAAAAAGAAGCAGAACTACGGGCCCTGCAAAGCCATATTAACCCGCACTTCTTGTACAATACCCTGAACTCTATGTATTGGATGGCTCTAAAAGCGAAGGCAAAACCGATAGCTAATATGGCGATTAGCTTATCGAAATTGTTTAAGCTTACGTTAAATGAAGGAAATCATCTTACTTCTGTGAAAAATGAAATCGAACTCGTACGAAACTATTTGAATATACAAAATCTGCGTTTTGATAATAAGATAGACTACCACATTGATATGGAGCCTGGTCTTGAGGAACAAACCATGATTAAGCTGTTACTACAGCCGATTGTGGAAAATGCTGTCCATCATGGGATAGAACCGAAAGAAGACCCCGGATATATTGAAATCAGAGGCTATACGCACCATCAATCGATTGTATTTGAAGTAAGTGATAATGGGGTAGGAGCGGATCAAGATCATACATTTGGCTATGGACTATCGAATATCCAAGAACGAATCAAGTTGTTTTATGGTCCTGAGTATGGATTGAAAATGGAGACCATGAAAGGAAAAGGCACTAAGGTCACGTTGCATATTGGGTTCACACAACATAAGACTGCATAAGCATTAACATTATGAAATCGTAGGAGTGGCTATGATGTATAAACTGTTAATCGTTGATGATGAAAAAGTAGTCCTAGATGCGTTGGAAACGATTATCGATTGGGAGGACTACAACATTGAACTAGTAGGGTCAGCTTCGAATGGAAATGAGGCACTAGCGTGTATCAAGGAGTTATCGCCAGATATAGTGCTTACCGATATTCGCATGCCTGGACGGAACGGTTTAGAATTGGTAGAAGCATCAAGGGCATTCTCGGAAGACGTTCTATTTATTATTATTAGTGCTTATTCCGAATTTCAATATGCCAAAAAAGCCATTGAATTAGAAGCGATTGATTACTTAGTAAAGCCTATTGAAATCGATGATATCGTAGAGGCGATTTCCAAAGCCGTAGAAAAAAAGGAACGTAACTTGAAGCAACAACGGTTGGGAAGCCAGTTGGAGCAGTATCAGGGTGAGTTGGAAGAGAAATATTTGTTAGATTGTATGTTGGGTGGAAAGGTCGATCAGATGGAAAGGCCTGTACCTTTTACCTCATATGCCATCCTATGTCTAGGGGGTAAGGGGGAGTCTTCCTTTACAGACCACGTGGTGGATCGAAGCAAACACTTGGAAACCATTATGCGCCAGTCCTTTAGCGAGTCCGTTTATGTGGTTCATACCTATATAATAGAAGAAAAAATTATTCTATTCCTTGGCAGCTCGACTACGAATTCACTGGATCATGAAGCCTTAGAAGCATTTTATGCTACCTTCCAAAAGGAAATAGGGATGACACCAATAGCTGGTATTAGCGATACATATAAGGATTTCGCCCAAGTTCACCAAGCCTACTTGCAAGCAAAACAAGCATTTAAAATAGGGTACTTCTTTGACCAAGCGATCACCCATCATCATGAACACGAGCAAGTGAACCAGAAGATTGGGGAGAGCATTCTGCATAAAATAGAGGATGCTGTAGGGATGGAAGACTTTACAGTTCAAGCTCTTTTCCCGTTAGTGGATGACGTCATAGCCTATATTTCCGCGCACAATCTTCCACCTGAAAAGTCGAAATACGTATGCTATACGTGTATCTCCTCTATCTATACACAGGTGCAATCTGAATTTGGAGTGAACGTAACAGATATCAATGGAGAAGATACGCTGTTATATGTAAAATTAAATGAATTACAATCGCTTGAGGCAATCCAAGCCTGGCTTACGAATCATCTTCATCGTATTGATGCCTATCTCAAAGCACATAAAGGTTCTTACCACGATCGATTGATTCAAGAGGTGAAGCATTTTATTGAGAAGCACTACAATGAACCACTAGAGTTAAATGAACTAGCCGATCACTTTCATATGAGCTCTGCTTATCTAAGTAGTTTATTTTCCAAGAAAATGGGCGTAACCATCTTCGATTATATGACGTCGATCAGAATGAATCAGGCGAAGGAAATGCTACGAAGCACCAATTACAAAATCAATGAGATCTGCCAAGTGATAGGCTACGATAATCAACGATACTTTAACCAAGTCTTCAAGAAGAAGGTAGGCACCACGCCTGGGAAGTATCGGACAGAACGAATGGTGAAGATGCCTGATTAGGTCTTCACCTTTTTTGATGGAGGGGATGGGACGAAGGGACAGGTTCCTCGTCCCAAATAAGTTGTGGGATGAGGAACCTGTCCCTTCGTCCCAGCTTTTAACGAAACACTTTCCTGTTTCCCCTCGTACATAAGCCAATACGTAAACATTCCGGAGGTGAATACATGGGAATTGGTTCATGGATTGCCTTGTTTGTCGTTATGTTCCTGGCTATAGGTGGATTTCGGAGAAAGAAGAAGTGATTGCATGTCTGTTTTTATAAATAGTAGAAAGTTGCTCGTTATTGTTCAAGTAGATAACGAGCAACTTTCTGTGTGTTCTATCTTCAAATCCACCCCCTCCTCCCATGACTTCCAATGACCAGACACAAGTGGACTCAATTTCTTTTAAACTTCCACATCCTACATGTTTTGTTATTTTTAAGAAAGTGAATAGTATAGTACTATAAGATTTGTTAGAAAATTAAAACAGTAAAGTAGGAGAGGTTTGGAACCAATGGGTACATATGCCATTTATTTCTTTATTTATTTCGGGTTCCTGTTTGGGATGGGAATCTATTATTTTTTCAAGGTGAAGTCAGCGGATGACTATTTGATTGCGGGCTGGAACATGGGATTCTGGTCGATTGTTGGTACGATTATTAGTACGTTTTGTGGAGCGGCTGTGTTTATTGGATGGGTCGGCATGGGCTTTTCCGTTGGGATGTCCGGATTCTTTAAATTCGCACTCCCAGCTTACGTGTTCAGTTTAGTGCTGGTATTGTTGTTCGCAAAACCGTTACGGCGCCAACGCTTGTACACGCTGGCGGATTTATTTAGTGAACGTTTTGGTAGTAAGCTAGGCATTTTTCCATCTGTACTATCCGCATTTATCTACTCGGTGCCAACATTGGCATTACAGATTGTCGGGATGTCGACGGTGTTTAAGTGGGCATTTGGCATTGATGCGGTTTGGGGGATCTTTATTTCCTTTGCGCTCATTCTAGCGTTTACGATTTTAGGTGGCTTGCCAGCGACGATTATTACGGATGCTGTACAGGCTGTTATTTTAGTGATTGGAATTGTGCTGTTGTTCGGAGCTAGTGTGAATTTTGGTGGAGGATTTGAGCAGATCTTAAGCAATACACCTTCTGAATACTTAACGCCACTAGGGAATGCAGGCTTATCCGGGGTGTTGTTGTTTGCGTTATCGGTCGGGCCATTTTATATTATCTGGCAATCAACATGGCAGCGAATTTTTGCATCTAAGTCGGAAAAAATCGCCAAGTCAGCTGGGGTTACAGCACTCTTGATTGCCATGGTTGTGTCGATTTTTCCATATGCGATTGGCGTCATCGCAAGACAGTATGTCCCACAAGGCATGAATCAGGATGAAATCTTTTCGTATGTGACCGTGGATATGCTGCCACCGGCGATTGGAGGCATTATCTTAATTGGATTGCTTTCAGCCCTGATGACAGGAGCCGATTCGTTTATCTTGCAAGGAAGTTCTAACCTTACGCAAGACTTATATAATCGCCTCATGAAACCAGATGCTTCGAAGAAAGAGTTGATGGTTGCGTCGCGGGTAAGTGTTGTCATTATTTCGGTATTAGGATTGATTTTATCCTATATGATCACCGACATCATTACCATCTATCAGTGGGCGCTGCGGTTGTCGGCGGTTACACTCGTATTGCCTTTCTTGGCTGTCATGTTCTGGCGAAAGGTAACCAAGCGCGCTGTGTTCATCAGTATGCTCTCGTCTGCGATTATCACAACCATTTGGCCGTTACTTGGGATTGGCTGGAACCAAACGATTGTTGGGTTCTTAATTTCCCTCGTTACCTTAGTCGGCATTAGCCTGATGACAGAGCATTCGGAAACAGAAAAAGTGAAGGCTGTGTACTTTGAAGATTTTGACCGTAGTAAAACGACGTATCAAGAGTCTACAACCTATCATGCATAAGTCAGTGGGAGGAAATTTATGATACAAGCAGATCAACTCTATGTGAATGGAACCGTGTTAACACTGGATGAAGATTCAACCCGTGCAGGATCCGTAGCCGTTCGTGATGGGAACATTGTTGGTGTTTGGGAAGCCAGTGTCCCAGCGCAGGATCAGGTGTCTCATGACGTGGAGGTTATCGACTTAAAAGGGCATACAATGATTCCCGGGTTCATCGATACACATAACCATCTATTCATGTACTCGCAAACGCGTGAACACGTTAACTGTGCGACACCACCGAATCAAACGATCCAAGATATTCTCATGCGAGTGCGTGCTCAGGCTGAAGTGGTAGAGGTAACGGAATGGATTATGGGATGGGGCTATGATGACACGTTGTTACAAGATAGTCGTCATATCACCCGTGGAGAGCTGGACCGAGTAGCTCCTCATCATCCTGTCTTTATCCGTCACATCTCCGGCCATTTAGCGGTGGTGAATTCCAAGGCATTAGAAATAGCAGGTGTGCCAGAGGATATAGAAAACCCATCTGGAGGGCATTTTGGACGCGATGAAAATGGTTATCTTGATGGTGTTCTCTATGAATTTCCTGTTCTCGATTATCTATTTTCCAGTATGCCGGAGCTTTCCGTTGAAGCCTTAACCGATAAGATCAATCGGGCTGCAACGGACTACTTGAAACAAGGCATAACGACCAATACAGACGCAGGTGTGGGCTTGGACCTTGGCATGAAGGAATACGAAACCCACACAAAAGCATTGGAAGAAGGAAAAAATCCTCTGCGCATGCGCTTTATGATGCTGCATCATCTGGTGCGTGATGGAGGTCCTTTTGATGGCATGACGGCAGAGGAAATGAATGAAAAAATCATGGCCGATTCCAATGGCCGAGCTACACTGGATAGTGCCAAGTTGTTTCAAGATGGTTCCATCCAAGGTCTAACGGGGGCATTGCGTGAACCATATACCCAGCATCCTGATGTGACAGGGGACCTCGTTTTTGACCAACAGCTCTTTAATGATATGGTCCAAGAACTACATGACCGCGGCTTCCGCGTCGCTACCCATGGGAATGGTGACCGAGCGATTGGTTCGATTATCGAGGCGTACACGAACGCCATCGATCAAAACAAACGACAGGACCATCGTCACCGCATTGAGCACGTACAAACAGGATCACAGGCTGATTTAGATAAAATGAACGACTACAATATAGCAGCCTCTTTCTTCATAAATCATGTCTATTACTGGGGCGACCGCCACCGTGATATTTTCCTTGGTGAAGCACGAGCATCCAGGATGAACCCTGTTGCGGAGGCAGTGGAGCGGGATATGCTCTATACGTTACATTCCGATAATCCCATTACAGCGATATCTCCGCTGTTCTCCATCTGGGCTGCGGTGAATCGTGTCACGAGGAGCGGCAGAGTGCTAGGAGAAGAGCAGAAAATTAGTGTCGACGAGGCACTGAAATCGATGACCATCTATGGCGCAGAGCTTAACTTTGAAGAAGAGATCGTTGGTTCGATTGAGCAGGGCAAGCGCGCTGATTTCGCGATACTGGACCAGGATCCAACGAAGATTGAGCCGATGGAGATCAAGGATATTGGCGTTGTTGCGACGATTATTGGTGGGAAGAGGGAGTTTGATGCGTTGAGCTAGTGGGATGGGATGAGGGGACAGGTCCCTCATCCCATTTCATGTGCATGTGTATAAGTACTCTAGCGAAGAAACAAGTGTCTACTCCTCATCCCACTTGAAAACCCTCGTCATTACGACGAGGGTTCATTATTTGATTTATTATTACCTTTTCCAAAACGCTTGTGATAACCGCGCATATAGAAAGGGGTAATCGCAAGGAATATTTTCCAAAGATAAGGACTGAAAGCTTCTCTATATCCGGTGAAAACCCATGTAAAAGCAGTAAATCCAACATAAAAATAAACAGTAAAGTGCTTTCCAATTATGAGACTTAAAATTCAATGCTTCATCACACCTTTAATAATATGTATCATTTAGCGAAAAAACCACGCAATGATGAAGCCCCCTACAACCATCAGGATAATAAGCACCCCAGTACCCTTCCAACCTAAACCACCTACTAAATCAGCAAGATTACTTCCATGTACACTACTAGAAGGGTTGTTTAACTCTTTTTGTCGTAGTTCTTCTCTTCTTTGTTCAGGTGATTCACTATCTTTACTCATTTAAATACCTCCTCTCTCTTCCTAATGATTGCTACGAATACATGCCACTGAACGTTTCACTAACTGGGATGAGGGACCTGTCCCTTTGTCTCAAAAAATGAGATGAGGGACCTGTCCCTCTGATTCATGTGTGAACTTTTGTTTATTTTTTAAAAAATAAACAAATTCACACATTTTTATTGACTCATTTAACAGAAATTAATAAAATATAACACAAGTTAACAAAATAAATGAACAAAGGTGAACATAATGTTACAAATTGAACGAAGGCAATATATTATCGACCAATTAAACGAACAAGGTAATGTTCATATTGAACAGTTAGCTGATGACTTGAATGTTTCTGGTATGACAGTAAGGCGTGACTTAGTAGCAATGGAAAAGGAAGGGAAACTAGTTCGCTCTCATGGAGGAGCCGTCCTACCTGACCGAATTACGCAAGAGATTCCCTACCAAACGAAGCTGACACAATATCACGAGGAAAAAGAATCCATTGCCAGGAAAGCAGCAGAGATGATTCCCGATCATGCAAAGATTATGCTAGATTCCGGTACCACAACATTAGAGATTGCTAAGTTAATTAAGCATCGTAGTGATTTAGTAGTTGTAACGAATGACGTCAAAATATCAATGGAGTTATTGTATTCAGATTTAGAAGTTATTACGACAGGCGGAGAGCTACAAAAGAATGTAGGGGCGTTTCTTGGAGCTACAGTTCATGAGCTCTTAAAACAGATAAAGGTGGATTTGTTGTTTCTAGGAGCCCATGCAATTGACCTACATCATGGCTTTTCAGCGCCAACATTAGAGAAGGCACACATTAAGAAACTAATGTTACAAAGTGCTACTACAAGTTGGGTAGTGGCAGATCATAGTAAGTTCAATAAGCGGGCTTTTGCACATGTTAGTCATTTAGATTCCATTGATGGAGTTATTACAGATCAAGGGTTAAGCGAAATGAATCGAGAAAAATTTACTCAGGACATCCAGCTTTATTTTGCGTAAGTAGGAGGGGAGATTAGATGGATATTGCAGTCGTTTGTGATGATCTTACAGGTTCAAATGCCACAGGGGTAAAGCTGTCAAAGAATGGCTTTCGAACAGCAACCGTGGTACACGGGCTTCCCCTTCCTGAAGGTTATGAAGCATTATGTATGGATACAGACAGTCGATATGTAAGTCCGAACCTGGCGAAACGCAGAGTTCGTCAGATTCTAGAAGAAAGCGCTACCAAAGACGAGGCGAAGATGTATAGCAAGCGAGTCGATAGTACATTTCGAGGCAATATCGGAGCAGAGATGGAAGAAATGCTTGATTTTTTAGGAGAGGATTCTGTAGCGATTGTCGTATCCTCGTTCCCGGAATCAGGCAGGTACACAGTTGGGGGCTATTTGCTAGTGGATGACATTCCGTTACAAGAGACAGATGTAGCGAAAGATCCAGTAGCTCCTATTGAAACGTCACAAGTAACAAAGCTCATCCAAAATCAAACGGATTTACCAATAAGCTCAATTGGCCTCCATACAGTTATGGAAGGTAAGGAAGCTCTCGAGCAAGAAATAGCAACTCAACTAGAGACTTCTCGTATTATTTCTATTGATGCCTTAACAGATCATCACATTGAGCTAATTTCACAGGTGATGACAACCATTGATCGTCCGGTGCTAAGTGTTGATCCTGGACCCTTAACTGCGGCATATGCAAAGAACGTAACTGCCTCAGAGCATACAGACAAAAAATATGTCCTAACAGTTGGGAGTGCTACGAACCAAACAGGCCAACAACTCTCTTATTTCATTGATAAGTGGAAGGTGAATCCTGTTTATGTTCAACCAAAACAATTAGCTACATTCACAAGCTCTTGGCAAGATGAAGTCGATCGGGTGGTTCAGGAAGTAGACCAACAGATTGCTAAGGAACGATTTATGTTAATAACAACATACCATCCTGGCCAAGAAATGCTTGATTTAGAAGCTATAGCTGAGAGAGAGAATACTAGTGAAGAAAGTTTAGCGAAGCGAATAACAGATGGATTATCCTCCATATCACGGAAAGTAATAGAAAAGAATCGAGACCAAATAGCAGGATGTTATTTGAGTGGGGGAGATGTAACTGCATCGCTTTGCTCGATTGTTCGAGCTAGAGGCATAGAACTAGAGGATGAAGTTATGCCCCTTGCAGCCTTCGGAAAATTCGTTGGTGGTTATTTAGATGGCATGTACGTTGTTACGAAAGGAGGCATGATTGGAGATAAAAAAGCCATTGCGACATGCATGAATTACTTGGTATCAGCAACCCATAAACAATAAAGAGAAAGGGAGATTAGGATGACATCAAAAATTTCAACTATCGCTCTACCAATTGGTGACCCAGCAGGAATAGGACCTGAGATAACGATTAAAGCGCTAAATGAGAAAGAGATATACGATATTTGTAATCCTGTAGTAATCGGAGATCGAGATGTATTAGGTAAAATCATGAATTCCATTGGCGTTCATTTAAACATTAATGAACTAGACGACATGTCTCAAGCAACCTTCACCCATGGGACAATAGATCTTGTGAACCTTAATAACATTGATATCAACGAATATGAGATGGGTGTTATTTCTGGAATGTGTGGACAAGCTTCCTACGAATACATTCAAAAGGCGATTGAAATGGTTCAGGGAGGAGAGGCAGGTTCGATTTGCACCCCACCTATTAACAAGGAGTCATTGCAGGCAGGTGAAGTCCCTTATATCGACCACACAGCGATGCTATCAGCATATACAGATTCTCATGATCCCATGACGATGTTTGAGGTGAATGATCTACGAATCTTTTTCTTAACTCGACACTTATCCTTGAAAGATGCCATCGGTCAGATGACGAAAGAACGTGTACATGATTATCTAAATCGTTGTAAAGGCGCACTAGAATTACTTGGTATTGAAAATCCAAAGCTGGCCGTCGCGGGACTGAATCCTCATTCCGGTGAGGGGGGCTTATTTGGACGTGAAGAAATTGATGAATTGGCTCCAGGTATTGAACGAGCTAGAGAGGATGGTATAGAAGTCTATGGACCAGTCCCTGCAGATTCTGTATTCCATCAAGCCTTACATGGCAAATATGATGCAGTATTATCCTTATATCATGACCAAGGTCATATCGCTGCTAAGATGGCGGACTTCGAACGAACAGTATCGATTACAAATGGACTTCCATTCTTAAGAACCTCTGTCGATCACGGTACAGCGTTTGATATTGCTGGAGAAGGAATAGCTAGTTCTGTCAGCATGGTAGAGGCTATTAAAGCAGCTGCAAAATATACTCCATATTTCAATAATTAATTAGGAAGAAAGGAGAATTCTCATGGACGCTTCAGGCGGCCAGCTAATCTTAGGATTGATTGTAGGCGTAGCTTTACTTGTATTCTTGGTAACAAAAACAAAAATTCATGCGTTCTTGTCACTGATTATTTCAGCATCCGTTATTGGCCTGATTGCGGGGATGGCCCCGCCTTCAGTCGCTAATGCGATTACATCCGGATTTGGAGGTACACTCGGATCTATCGGAATCGTCATCGGCTTTGGTGTCATGCTCGGTCGAGTCATGGAAGTAGCCGGTGCGTCAGAACGATTAGCCTATTCGTTTGTGAAAATGCTCGGTAAAAAACGAGAAGAATGGGCAATGGCTCTGACAGGTTACGTTGTATCCATTCCTATCTTCGTAGACTCAGCTTTTGTTATTTTAACGCCATTAGTGAAAGCGATTTCTCGGAAGACAGGTAAATCAGTACTTGCACTTGGTGTTTCATTAGCAATTGGACTTGTTGTCACACACTCGCTCGTTCCACCAACACCAGGTCCACTTGGAGTAGCAGGTATCTTTAATGTCAGTGTGGGCGTAATGATTCTTTGGGGACTTCTGTTCTCGGCACCTCTCATTATTGTAGGCGTACTTTACGCAAAGTGGTTAGGGAATAGAATCTATCAATTACCTGACGAAACAGGCCTAGATTGGGTTCGACCTGCACAAGCTCAGAACTTTGATGAGTTTGTTGAGCAGCAGGAACAAAAGGATCTACCATCTTTATTAACATCACTATCACCAATACTTATTCCAATTGTCTTGATCTTTGCGAATACAGTAGTTACTGCACTAGAGTTGAATGAAGGAATCTTTGGTTATCTTCAGTTTCTAGGTAACCCTGTTATTGCCGTAGGTATTGGACTTATCTTTGCTATTTACGCATTAATTCCGAGCCTTGAACGTTCTGAAGCATTGGATCGTATGGAGGAAGGCATTAAATCTGCAGGTATTATCCTTCTTGTAACCGGCGCAGGTGGTGCGTTAGGTAAAGTATTAAGGGAAAGTGGAGCAGGCGATTATATAGCTGAAGCAATCGTTGATCTATCTATTCCTCTTGTCATCCTACCATTCTTTGTATCTAGTTTTGTAAGATTGGTACAAGGTAGTGGAACAGTGGCCATGATTACCGCAGCATCTATCACAGCTCCGATTCTTTCAGGAGTAGATGGTGTATATATGCCGCTAGCTGCCATCGGAGCAACAACCGGTTCGCTATTATTCTCTTATTTCAACGACAGCTTTTACTGGGTTGTAAACCGCATGCTTGGCATTCGTGATACGAAAGAACAAATTATTACATGGTCTATTCCAACAACCTTATCTTGGGCAATGGCCCTCATCCTCATCGTTGTTTCATCCATGTTTGTCTAGTTTATAGAAACAATTTTACCGCCAATGTGGTTCCTTACTAAGGAGCAGCATTGGCGGTTTTTTGGGACGAGGGGACAGGTCCCTTCGTCTCTCCCTTCATCTCACGAGTGACCGATTGGACGGGGCGCTCCTATTTTTCAATTGTCGCTCCTGTTTTGAAAATCTCGTCCCTATATTTTGATTCTCGCTCCGAAACCCAATATCCTTGAGATGAGGGACCTGTCCCTTCGTCCCAAAAGTTTACCATCAGTGCCTTGTTTTCCAACTCTTAGCATGTGAAAATGAGAAATCAATGGGATACCTAATTCCCTGGCGAGTTAGATATAGAAGATCAATGGTACGATTATCGCAAGGAACGGTATAAAGAGGTTGCCATTGAATGGTGTCAAAATCATGATATTCTATATTTAGAATGAAACGTTACGTATAACTGGAAGGAAGGTACCATGACGACAAAATTATTTTATCAAGACCCATATCAAACAGCATTTGAAACACAAGTAATCCGAACCGGAGAGCAAGAGGGACGCCCCTACATAGTATTAGAAGAAACAGCCTTCTACCCAACAGGCGGTGGACAACCTCATGATACTGGCAGCCTAAATGGTGTGGCAGTAGTCGATGTAGAAGAAGTAGACGGAGAAGTGCGTCATTATCTTGCCGAGCGTCTACAGGATAGCAGCGTACATGGAATAGTAGATTGGAAGAGACGCTTTGATCATATGCAACAGCATAACGGTCAGCATATTTTATCGGCGATTATGCACGATGAGTATGGTATGCAGACGGTAAGCTTTCATTTAGGAAAAGAAACGGTATCAATTGACCTAGATGCCAAGAGCCTTTCGGAAGACGTAATGAAGGAAGCGGAGCAAAAAGTAAATAGAATCATCCAGGAGAACCGTCCGATTGAAACGAAATGGCTGTCAGCAGAAGAAGCAAATCAATATCCACTTCGAAAAGCGCTATCTGTCGATGAAGCGGTACGTCTCGTGATTATTCCGGAAGTGGACTATAACGGATGTGGAGGCACGCATCCTCATGCAACTGGTGAAGTGATGGCGTTAAAACTGCTAGGATGGACGCGCCAAAAGAAGCAAGTTCGCCTAGAGTTTGCGTGTGGGTATCGAGTGCTGGAACAGCTTGGCACCAAGCACACTGTTCTATCTGGCATTAAGAATACTCTAAAACGTCCAGAAGCGGAACTAGTGCAAGAGGTAGATAGCTTAGTCCATGAAAACAAACAAAAAGATAAGCAGATTACAGAATTACAGGAGCAACTTCTGGAGTATGAAGCACGTGATTTAATGGCCTACACCCAAGTGGATAACGGGATTCGCGTCGTGCAACATGTATTGATCAAACGTCCGATCAAATCGCTGCAAGCACTTGCCAAGAACATGACCAATCATTATCCTGACGCACTCGTCATTTTAGTAAGCAATCAAGAAGAACAACTTCAGTTCGTCCTAGCCCGTGGGGAGGATCTAACAGCTGATATGAACAAAATTGCCAAAGAAGTCATGCCCCTTATTGAAGGCAAAGGTGGAGGGAAGCCAAACTTCGTACAAGGTGGGGGCAATAAGTCCCTTGAGGCTGGTGAATTTGCAGAAAAACTGAAGGAAACGGCACTGATATTTATGAACTGGTACTAAAAGACTGTTGAGAAATGCTTAAGTAACGCTATTGGTAGAGAAGTGGTGTTTAATAAGAAGTATGAACCGATTATACCAGGAGATGTACCTGCTACCTATGCATCAACGGAATTATTGAACCAAGCAGTTGGATTTAGACCGGAAACTTCAATAGAGGATGGATTGCAGAATTTTGCTGATTGGTATGTGAGTTACTATAAGGTGGAAAAAGTGAAACTCTAGTCATCGCATACATTTTATGAGTCTTCACCTTTTCTATGCTTTTTGGAGTGGGAGGTTGTTTATAGTTATTAATTTAGAGGAGGATAATATGGACAGGATGCGTGTACTTCAGCATATTGACCCAACTGATTCATTTCCGGTGTGGGATTATAGGTCAATAGGAAAATACGAAGAGAAAGCTGCAGTCTATGTCTTTTGGGATGAAAAAGGTTATGAACAGGAAAATCGCCATGACTTATATGCAGAACACTCACCAGTTTACATTGGAAAAACTAATAATTTAACAAAAAGAATTATTCAGCATTTAACACATGATGATTGTACTGAGAATTTTTCTACCTATTTTTACCATATAGATGTCTATGTTTTTGAGAATCTAAGCAAGAATCATTCTTTAATTCAAGCGATGAAAGAAGATAAATTACGATATGAAAATCTAGCTGACTTATATGAAGTATATCTTATAACGAGACGTTTCCCATGGTTCAATGATACACATAACTTTTATGTGACAAAATACAAAACTAGATTAATGTATTTTAGTAATGACTATCATAATCTTAGACGTAGTAATTGGTTTGAATCGGAGGCAAAGATAGAATATGGCTTTAAACAAATAGAAAAAATGGCTAAAGAACTATCTCTCCCTGTACAAACAATTACACAAGAGAGATGGTTAAGGCTAGAAGATTTTGTGGATGGACTAATTAGTAGAAGGAAAAATAAATTTCCTTTAAGGGATAATTTAATAAAATATCTTCAGAATAAGGTTGATAGAAATACATTTAAAATTAAAACTATGAAAGGTGAAGATAAACTTTTTAGCTATCATAAGAAGGAAAGTAATCATTATTATATAGCGTCAGATGCATTACTATATTACAGACCTAGTGAACAACTCATTTCACGTCTTTCTAAAAACTAAAAAGGGGCTCTGGGGATTTTTGAAAATACTTAAGTGATTAGAGAAGTTTAAAATGTTGAACTGGATGAAATTGCGTAACACTCCCTGCTAAATATTTGGGAGGGAGTGTTTTTTGTTAAGAACACACGTTAGCTAAGCAAGTATTCCCTTATTGATACAATCCATCCTCGAAAGCTCCCCGTAACAAGTTACAAGATAATGTCTATGACTAACATCCTCCTCAATAATCTGGAAATGAAGGACCGGTTTCCAATGTTGCATCTGCTACAACGGACTCCACAGATCTGGAGCCTCTTATTATCCAGGATGCTTCCATAACGTATGATGGGACAAAAGGAGTTGTACACCTGAAGGTTGTGGATAAAAAAACGAAAGAGGGAGTAACTGCTTCCCTTGGTGGTCGTTTTACAAAATTAAACGGTGATTATGTGAAAACCTCGACCAATGAGCTTGGAAACGTCAACTTTAGCACCGACAGTATTCCAAATGAGAAGGGGCAACTTGGGTTTAAGGTTAATACCATTAATAAAGCTGGATATTACTGGGCTTCTGCTTAAAACGAGTATGAAGAACTCGAGACAGAATGGGAAAAGCAAGTTATTAACGTTTCTCAAGACGCACATGTAAGAAGTGGGAAAGGCCAACATGTTACTTATGAAGACAGTCCACTGCTTTGGGTTAAAGATATAGAGGATAGTAAGAGTCTCCATTATGATCGTATTACGTACTTACAATATGATCTCTCCTCTATAAAGAGTAGCTCTATCAATAAAGCGTTCCTTCATTTTTATACGGATTAAGGAGTAACAGATCCGGACGTGTGGAAGGTTCCAGTTACATTACATGGTCTAGAAGTTGATGAATGGAGTAAAGACTGGTATAGCTTGGATGTAACGAACTATGTGCAAAGTCAACTAACGGATAAGAAACTAACGTTTGAATTGCAGGACGTTAATGGTACAGATCGAATCGTCAAATTGCAAAGTAAAGAAAATCAGAATGGTAGTTTTCTAGAAATACATTAATGGTGATGGGCGTTGCTTCAAAGCAACGTCCTTATTTTTTTACTAGAGGTGTCTGCCACCATCCGAGGCTAGTCCGATAAGTTTTTCGTTTTATTAAAAATATAGGGTATTTTAAAAAAAACATATAAAAAAAGCCTGCACAACATGCAGGCTTTAAAAATTATAACCCAACCGAAATATACTTCGTCTCCAAATACTCCTCAATACCATGATGCCCACCTTCACGACCTAGGCCACTCTGCTTAAAACCACCGAATGGAGCTTGTGGGGTAGATGGCAGTCCATCATTTAATCCTACGATACCGTATTCTAATTGTTCGCTAATGTTGATCCCTTTTGTTATGTTTTCCGTGAACACATAAGCGGATAAACCATAAATTGTATCATTGGCTCTTTGGATCGCTTCTTCTTCCGTTTGGAACGTAGCAATCGGTACCAGTGGTCCGAATGTTTCTTCTGTCATACAGACCATGTCTTCTTTCGCATCTGTTAGGACGACGGGACTGAAGTACAGGCTGTCTTGAGTTTGTCCTTTATATACCACGTTTGCGCCTTTTTCTTCGGCGTCTTGGACATGCTTTTGTACTTTTGCCACTGCTTCCTCGTTAATGAGTGGGCCGAGGTCTACGCCTTCCTCTAATCCATTTCCTATGGTTAGTTTCTTGATTTCTTCTATTAATTTTTCTGTGAATGTCTCAACCAGTGATTCATGCACATAAATGCGGTTGGAACTCAAGCATGTCTGGCCGGCATTTCGGAATTTTGATCCCATGACGCCCTCTACTGCTTTGTCTAGGTCCGCGTCGTCCATCACAATAACTGGTGCATGCCCTCCTAGTTCAAGGGACACTTTTTTGACATTGTCTGCTGATCCTTTCATTAACTGTTTTCCGACTGCTGTGGAGCCTGTGAATGTTAACTTTCGAACGCGCTCATCTTGTAACCATGCTTCTCCAATAGCCTTTGGGTCACCTGTTACGACGTTGATAACGCCTTTTGGTACGCCTGCTTGTTCTGCTAGATTGGCTAGTTTCATAGCGGTAATCGGTGTTAGTTCCGCTGGCTTGATGACCACGGTGCATCCCGTCGCAAGAGCTGGGGCGACTTTTCGAGTAATCATGGCAGCTGGGAAGTTCCATGGTGTGATGACAGCGACAACACCAACAGGTTGTTTATGAACAAATAATCGTTTGTCTCGTTGGGTAGCGGGGATTTGTTCTCCGTACACACGCTTTCCTTCTTCTGCATACCACGAGATAAAGCCATTCGCGTAATTCATTTCCCCTCGTGACTCTTTTAACGGTTTTCCTTGTTCCATCGTCATCGTACGTGCTAAGTCTTCCTTATGTTCGTTGATGAGCTCATGCCATTTTCGGATGATGGTACTTCGTTCATGGGCAGAGTACTGGGACCAGCTTTTAAATGCTTCGGAAGCAGCATCCACTGCTTGGCTTGCTTCTTTTTCTCCGCCATGTGGAACCGTTGCGATAACTTCCCCCGTTGCAGGGTTGGTCACGTCTAATGGGGCTAATTCCTGCCCCATCTCTTCACCGTTTATTTTTAGACCATAGTGTTCCATGTTTGTCCTCCTCATCGATTGTTAGGATATTTTTCGTTTTTCCTCTTCATCTTCCATATCTTTTGTGAAAATCTCATCGTTTTCCCCTGTGAAGAATTGCTTGCCATACACTAATAGCGTAAGGATGATCCCAACAGCGAACGCCCATGTTGCGCCTTTTACTGCTAGGACAGCAGCGATGATTCCGGCAATTCCAAGGTCACGGTGACTTCTCGATTCTAAAATCCCTACACGGACACTGACATATCCTTGGATTAATAATGTTAGGGCAAGGGCAATGCCTAGAATCGGCTCAACCAAGCTGACGATTGGCATCAGAATCAGTCCTGTATTCGTTCCCCAACGGAAGGAGCCTGATCCACCAAATAAGGAGTTCATTGCTTTTTTACCTTCTTTGTAGCGTTCAATGACCACAACCTGCATCGCTGCCCAAAGTGGACCTGCCATGGTAACGTCAGGACCAAGAAAGCTCATAAGCGAGTTACGGCCACCGAAAATCATATGAGCGCGGTTTTCGTTGTAATCCACTTTTTCATCTTGGCGAACATCGTCAGCCTCCGAGATAAGTGCTTTACTTTGTAGTACATCACCAAATAGAACAATATAAGCTGCTAATACTGTTGGGACAGCTTTGATAAATAACATAAAGGAAGGGAAGCCGACGCCGAATACAGTGTATTCACTCCAAAGCGTACCGAAGTCAGGGTTAATAAATCCCCATTCAATCGTTGGCCATGGTGCTTCACCAAATAGGGGACCAATGATGACAGCTAACACGATAATCGGAAAGACGCCTAGTTTACCTATTAATCCCCATACTCGATTTTGACTTTTGAGTTTATTAAAATGTTTGGAAAAAATAATATAAAATGCAATGCCTACAGCTATCGAAATCGACCATGGAAAGCTTTCAAAACGTCCACCTGCTTCAAATATGGACTTAACGGCTGCAAACCCTGCACCAATGATGACCCCGGATTTAATAGCTGGTGGAACAAAGGTGACGACTTTTCGGGCGAGTCCTGTAACACCCAAGAAGACGGAAAAGAGTCCTAGGGTTAACTGGAAGGCGACGAGGGCATGAACCCGGTCCACCCCTTCCGGAAACGTGGATACATAAGCCATAATCAACGGGATGGCTGGTGTAATCCATCCTGGAACAACGGGATCGCCGAGCAGGTGGTGGGTTAAGTACAAAATACCGTTTAACAGCACCACTGCTAAGGCAACTTCAAATGGCATTCCTAACAATTCCGTCATTAATGGAATGGCGGCCAAGTCAACAGCGCACATCAAAAGACCTTGTACATAATCGGGCCATTCGAATTTATAGTGAATAAAAGGAAGTCTTAATTTGAATGGCCCTAACGGGATATAAGGGGATTCTTCACCATGGGTACGATTTTTCCACATGTTGCATACCTCTTTTCTTAAAGATTTTTGGCATACTACTGGTTAGTATGCAGATTGATAGATTTGCTCTATTTCTTCCTTTCCTAATTTACGAGGATTGTTGGTTAGCAATCGTTGTATTTTACTAGCATCTTCCGCCATTGCTTTTATGTCATGTTCCGGTATATCAAAAGATCGTAATCCAGCAGGGATATTGACTTCTTTGCATAGTCGTTCCATAGCTGTTACCGCGTGGTTTGCAGCGTCTGAATCGGATAGGTGAGATACTTGTTCTCCGAAAGCATCTCCAATGTCCCGGAAGCGTTCTACGCAAGCGATTTTATTCCATTCCATTACATAAGGAAGAAGGAGTGCGTTGCTTACACCATGGGCGATATTGTAGCGCCCGCCTAGTGGATAGGCTAGAGCATGTACTGCTCCTACTCCTGCATTTCCAAAAGCCATCCCCGCCATGAGGCTTGCGGTAGCCATGTTTTCACGAGCTTCGATATGGTCGGGATTCGCATAGGCTTTCGGTAGATTTTTGGAAATCATCTGGATGGCCTGGATTGCTAAGGCATCTGTAATAGGGGAGGCATGCACAGAGATATAGGCTTCAATAGCATGCACAAGCGCATCCACGCCGCTAGCAGCAGTTACCGAAGGAGGCATGGTTAATGTCATTTCCGGTGCGACAATAGCGACATCCGGTAGTAGGTAATCACTGACGATGCCTTTTTTGAGTTGCGCTTCCTTATCCGACAGAATGGAGATGTTCGTTACTTCCGATCCTGTCCCGGCTGTGGTAGGAAGCGTAATGATGGGACTACCTTTTTGAGGCACAAGGTCTGTTCCAATAAGATCACCTAAGGAACCATGATGAGAGGAGAGGGCCGAGACGCTCTTGGCGATATCAATCGCACTCCCGCCACCAATGGCGATTAAGCTATCATGATTTCCTTTCGTAAACACGTCTACACATTCTTCCACAATCTTGAGCTCCGGATCGGGTTTTACACCTGTGAACACCTCGTAGGAAAGCCCTTTCAAAAATGGGGTTATTTGATCGACAACTCCAACCTTCTGTAAGATGTCATCCGTTACAATTAACGGATTGGAGACCTGAAGCCGATGCAATTCTTCTGTGAGTTTTTCCGTTGCGCCATTACCCGTAATGAGTTTGTTGGCAATTTTAAATGTACTGATAGTCATTGGATTGGTACTCCTTTCTTGTTTACTCCACTATGTGCAAAAATCATGCCAACTTAGTGAGATTTCAGAAAATAACGACAATGGCGCACTTGAGTTTGAAAGCGTTGTCATAAAACTGTTGCAATGTTGATTAGGAATTCAATCAAAAAAGAGGAGAGTGATTGAAAATATAATCACTCTCCCCATTTTTTCATTTTCTGTACGATGGTTGATTGGCTTACCTCTAACACTTCTGCAACTTTTCTCGTTGTTTTATATTTTCTCATCGCTTTTGTAATCATCGTACGTTCCACTTGCTCGATCGCTTGTTTGAGGGGGATGATGTCATCATGTTCTCCTGGTGCATGATTCCTGCTTTGGAGTAGTTCTTCTGGTAGATCGTCTCGCGTAATGTGATCTTCAGTTGTTGTCACGACTAACTGTTCGATGAGATTCTTTAACTCTCGTATGTTACCAGGCCACTCAAAATCATAAAAAGCATCGATGGCATCAAGCGTGATTGTCTTATCGAATCCATAGGTTGCATTGTACTCTTGTAAGAAATGCTCGGTCATCGCATGGATCTCTTTTTTTCGCTCCCGCAATGGTGGAATGTGAATGGGGACGACGTTTAACCGGTAGTAAAGGTCTTCGCGAAAGTCACCCGTCTTCACTAGCTGTTTGAGATTTTTATGAGACGCAGCAATAATCCGCACATCAATATGCTTTAGCTTGGACGAACCAACTGGATAAAAGGCTTGGTCTTCAATAACTTTCAATAGTTTTACTTGCAGCTCTAACGGCAAGTCTCCGATTTCATCCAAGAATAAAGTTCCGTGATCAGCCACTTCCAATAGTCCTTTTTTGCCTCTGGATAAAGCTCCGGTAAATGCACCGGCTTCATAGCCAAATAGTTCCGCTTCGATCAAGTTGGTAGGGAGGGCTCCGCAATTCAGCTCTAGAAAACTGTTGCTGCTACGATTCGATTTCTCGTGAACATGCTTCGCAATCATCGTCTTGCCAACCCCAGTTTCCCCATGCATGAGAATCTGGGCATCCGTCTTGGCAACACGCTCGATAATGCTCAGGAGGTTTTTCATTTTATCGCTAACGTAAAACGGGGATTCTTCTGTTTTCGAGTACGCTTCTTTTGAACTTTGTCGTAGATTTTTCAATTCTTGAAGGTCTTCTACTTGATGCTTCAGCTCTAATAACTCTGTAATGTCTCGTACACTATTAATCACGTAGAGGATTTCTCCGTTGTTAGAAAAAATCGGTGTACCGGAAACAATGATATTTCTGCCATTGGCAATTTTTTGCATGAGCGTCACGGGTCTTTCTTCTTTTAGAACTTGAAGAGAGGCAGACTTGGATATATAACCAGCATTAATCACATCATCCATATGATAGCCAATTAGCTGTTCCGCTTTTAAATCCGTAATGCGTTCATACGCTTTATTTACTTTTACCGTTACACCATCCCCATTGGTGATGAATACCCCATCATGAAGCGAGTTGATGATGTCTGTGAAAATGGGGCTGTCTAGGATTTCGCTGTATTGATGGTCTATTTTGTTCGTTCCTTCCTTATTCCTTCGTAATTGAGCTTGTAGAATGTCTCCCAATGACTGACTAAGATCTTCGCTATCCAAAATCTCACGCATATTTTCAATGGATAAGGTCCCGATGACTTCCCCTTGATCATCAACCACTTCGATCATTTCCACGGTAGAATCTGAAAATTGTTCAATCGCCCTACTGATGTGCGCGTTTTTGTGTAATTGCATGGTAGCCCCTCCGCTCTTAGCTGTTTTGTCTCATTTTATCATGAGTGGGATGGGGGGACAGGTTCCTTGTTTCATTTAGAGGTTTTAAAGTTAGTATGTTTTTTGTTATGTGAAGATGTAGTCGGTGAATTCATAACTTCACACGCATTATAGACGTTAGAAAATCAGTTAAATGCTTATGAAGAGCTACAAAGACTGGTGCAAAATACAGGCAAAATTTGATGTGTTAATAAATTATGGACACAAACTTTGCCCCTCCCTCTTGTTATATAAAGAAGAAGCTAATGACATATTATTTAATTCAATCAATAGTAGAGTTAGTTTTTTCAATTATCAATATAATAATTAATTGCCTAAATTTATATTTAAATGGGGGAGTGGTGAAGTATATAAAAATTTCCTAAAGTGGGGATTACGTTTAAGATTGATTAATGGTCTATAGAAGATTAAATGACTTATGATTCCTACTAAAATTTCTGATTTGAACCATATATCAACCAAAAGAAGTAAAAAGTCGCCTATGATGGAATTCCATCATAGGCGACTATCACTAATTACTTGGTGTCATGATAAGGATAGCTAATTAAGTTAGTGAAGATTCTATACCCTCCAGGAACTTGGTTTTGAATTTGGCGATACCATACTAAGTTGGAGTAGAGGTAACTTCCTTCCCCGTAGTCGGCCATTAGAATACCGCTTTTGAAGGCGTCTTCTCCTGGATCTGCTACGCTTACATATGTCTCATACTTATCGGACCATTCCATCGGGAAGTATAGACCTCTTTCTTGAACCCAACCCTCCCAATCGGATTGTTTTATGCTGTTTGGATAGTTAAACAATGGAGAGTCTGGTTTTAATACCTCAATTGGTGCATCTTCGTGTGTAACCCGCCATTTGATAGAAGGCTGTCCAATAACTAGTTTGTATGGTGCTGTTGCTTGAGGATCCCAGTTATCCCAAGGTTTATTGTATTGGACTACAAGATGACCGCCATTTTCGACGTATTCTAGTAACTGCTTGTTATTATTGAGTAAGTCTTCGCGAGATAGGTAAGCTCTAATCCCAGTTACAATCGTATCGTATTTCGATAGATCGCCATTTTGTAATTGTTCTTTGTTCAGTTTTGTAATATCCATTCCAATATTCGTTAATTGTTCAGCAACTTTGTCGAAACCACTATCTACGTATCCCACCTTTAAATCATTCGGATAATCTAGAGGGAAAGCAGTGCCTTCAACTTTAGCATCGGATATGGAATAATCTGTTCCAATATGTTCGTATTGAATAGTTTGGACCGACTCACTAATTATCTTGTTTCCTACCTTCGCTTTAGGAGTGATAGTAAAATCTCCTTCTGCTACTGTTGGAGGAGGAATAAGCTCAAATGATACTTGTTTATTCTCTTCGTCTTCATTGAATCGAACTGTCTTGGAATTGGGTTCTGCTTTCCAACCTTTTGGTAAATTCAATGAAACTTCAGTGGTTAGGTCTCCTTCTGCAAATTTTTCAACTTGGACATCTAATGAAGTGCTTTCTTTTACATCATTCGTATTAATCACTAATTTTTCTGGTTCTAATGTAAGAGAAACCTCTGGAAGTTGTGCTACGGTTTCATTTGGCTTGTATTGCTTTGTGAGAAATTGATTCCCCACCTTAAGGGTTATGTTTGCTTGAATAGCTGGGTTGTTATAAGGATTGTAATATTTGTTGATATCTGTCTTCACTTTATAATGGAAGGTTGTATTTTCTCCTGATTTTAGCGTAGTATAGTTTTGGTCCCCAACCATTTTCCAATCAGCTGGGATAGAAAGTTTAGAGCGTATTGCTTCTATATTGTGAGTCCCGTTATTTTCAACTTTAACGCTAACTTTTGTTTCGTCTCTGTCTGTTAATTTAGAATCATTTACTTGGACATTCACATCAATCTGAGCTGCTTCGTAAATGGTATCTACCAACTGTTTCTCCTTCACCTCTAATTTGTGCAGTAATGTCTTCTTCGTTTCAGCTTCTAGTTTATTTCCTTTATTCATCTTAGATTTAAGTTTTTGTAATTCATCGAGGGTTTGTTTTGCCTCTGTAAAGACTTTCTCAGCATTTGGATATGCGTCTTTGACTGCTTCTAAATCCTTTTGAAGTCGAATGAGTTTATTTTTGTAAGCGTTTTCTGACTTGGTTAACGATTTTGCATGATCATTAAAATCATAAGGGATGTTCTCAAAAATAGTGTCTTCATGTTCTGGAATATCACCTACTGTAGACTTAACGAGCTGAAGGTTGACTGTTTCCTCTCCATCTCCTACTTCTTTTCCCATACCTTGAGATTCGTGTAAATAACGAGCTTTTTCACCTAGTTGTGGATAGGTCATATCGTAGTGAGTGTCATTAATACCGATCTGGATGGAAGTAGTAGTTTGTTCTTCCGTTTCAGCTGGTAAGTACATTTTTTTAGCCTGCCAAGTGGAAAGTCCATTATCTAGTTGGTCTGGAAATACGTCGGGGTTGGCAGCATCTTTGAATGCTTTCTTTGTTAGCATTGTCATTGCTCTGTGGTGGCCATGTTGTGTATCAACATTTCGAAAAGAGGGCATGATGATATCTGGTTTGAATTGACGGATATAGTGGATCAATCGTTCGTATGTTTTCGTTTCTCCCCATTTGTTGAGTGTTTCTTCTGCAGATTTGGAGAAACCAAAATCTTTTACGGAATCATTTAAACCTTGATTTAAGAAAAATGTTTCAATGCCTAGTACGTTGGAGGATGCTTGTAATTCATTCGTTCGTATGATGCCAAGCTCATTACCAAGTTCACTTCCTATTTCATTTTGTCCCCCTTGTCCTCTTGTAGATAAAAGGAAAGATGTCTGGACTCCTTGTCCTCTAGACAGATAAGCTAGAAAGTGACTTCTTTCATCATCTGGATGTGCTCCTGTGTTCATAAAACTCGTGGTAGTTGTTAATGGTACTACTGATTCCCAAAGATCTAGCTTTTCATTTGTGACTTCTTCTCCCTTTAAAGAGGTTGGAGAGAAGAGCGACCCAACCAAAAGAAATGCCAACAATGTGCTACAAAATTTCTTCAAAGAATTCCTCCCAGTATTTATTAATTAGTTAGTAAACTTTCCTAACTAATTACCATTTATTATAAACAGCATAACCCATATTTTGGAACCTACTTTAGAACTGTTTGTATAGTCCTAAAGTAGGTTATTTTTTGAAAAAATGGAATATTTAAAATTATCAAAATGGGAGTATATAAGAGTAACCTGCAGTAAATGGAAGTGATAATCCATATAAAACCAATAAATACCAAGAAATGAGGTTTTACATATAATTCAAAATCCTTTATAACTATTGTTAATAATTAGTTAGTAATATTAACTAACTAAACATTTATTTTTTCATAAAGGAGTCTATCTCATGCAGAAAGGCGATGCAGCATATATAAAGAAGATGAATATGAAACTAGTACTTAATTGTATTATGGAGAATGAACCTATATCACGAGCAGAGATATCAAAACTAGTTCAAATCAGTAAACCTTCTGTATCACTAATAGTAGAAAGTTTATTAGATGAAGGATGGGTTCAAGAAACAGGTCCTGGCCAGTCCACATTTGGTGGTGGTAGAAAACCAGTTCAACTTGTATTTAATCCAAAAGCTGCATATGTCATAGGCGTAGATATTGGCGGTACAAAAGTAGCTTCCGGGATCACTGGTTTAGACGGAAACGTTTATGCTTATCGAGAATTTGAGACACAAAGTTATTTAAATGATCAATTGATAAAGCGCTTACAAGAAGATGTGTTGTTTATGATGCAAGAGTTAGGTATAAGTGATCAAGATGTTTTAGGGATGGGGGTAGGAGTTCCTGGTGTTACCAATGTCAAGGAAGGAGTTGTGTTAGAGGCTCCTACACTAAAATGGAAGCAATATCCTCTTCAAGAAATAGCAAGTAACTATTTTAACTTCCCTATTTATATAGAGAATGATGTAAATACGAGTTTGCTAGGTGAGCACTGGCTAGGTACTAGTAAAAATGCAGAAAACATAATATACATTGCAATTGGAACTGGTATTGGGAGTGGAATCATGATAAACGGTAGATTGTTTAGAGGTAGTAATTACAGTGCTGGAGAGATGGGGTATCTTGTGACTGATCTTCAAGCTGCAAAAAGCTATAACCCTACATTTGAAGGTTATGGGTTCTTAGAGAGTGTAGCGAGTGGGTCGTCTATTGGTAATAAACTATCAGAGGTGAAAGGGGAGGCTTTAACATCTAAAGATGCCTTTGAGTTAAAGTCGCAAGGTGATGAGGAAGCCAGTAAAGTTGTCGATGACGCAATTGAACACTTAGGTTTTGGCATCGCAAATTATATTTCTTTATTTGATCCAGACGTAGTCATTTTAGGGGGTGGTGTCAGCAAATCATTTAGTCAGTTTAATCAAGCTCTTTCGGAGATTATTGAACGTTTTTCTCCAGAAAGTTGTGAAGTTGTTCCTTCTTCATTTGGTAATGAAGCCGGAGTAATTGGGGCAGTAGCTTTGTTTTTAAAGGAAAGTGATTTCATAATTCAAATTTAAGAATAGGGGGCAATTTGTAATGAAATTTCGTTGGATGATGTTTTTATCATTGTTGTTAGTTTTTGGCTTAGTATTAGGAGGCTGTATGGCAAGTGATGAAGAAGCTGGAGGAGATGGAAATACAGATGAAACTTCAGGCGATGAAGCAAGTGGAGATGGTTCAGATGAGGGGAATAATGACAAGAATCTTGAGGACAAAGTAGTTGTATATTCTCCACATGGAAAAGATATACTTAGTGAATTCGAAAAACAATTTGAGGCTGAGTACGATGTAGATATGGAATTTTTGGATATGGGTTCTCAAGAAATACTTGATCGTGTTCGCTCTGAAAAAAATAATACACAAGCAGATATTTGGTGGGGCGCTCCTCAAGTAATGTTTGATGAAGCGAAAAATGCAGAACTACTTCAAAAATATAAGCCATCCTACGCTGATTCACTAGAGGATATGTATCATGATGAAGATTGGTACTGGACCGGAACTTCTCAAACACCTGAGGTTATTCTATATAACAATAAAGAAATCTCTGAAGAAGAAGCACCTAAGGATTGGGATGATTTAGTGAAACCTAAGTGGAAAGACGAAATAATTATTCGTTACCCTCTTGCTTCAGGTACTATGCGTACTATTTATTCTTCCATGATTTATAGAGATTACAAAGAAACTCAGAGCCCTGAAAAAGGTTACGAATGGCTTCAAAAATTAGACCAAAATACCAAGGAATATGCTGCTAATCCAGAAATTATGTATAACCAAGTTGCTAAAGGTGTTGGAACAGTATCTGTCTGGAATATGCCCGATACTGTAATGCTAGCTGAAGAGAAAGGTTATCCATTTAGTTATGTTATCCCTGAAAGTGGAACACCTGTATTGACTGAAGGAATTGCAATTGTAGATGGTGCCCCTCATCCAGAAGCTGCGAAGGCATTTTATGAATTTGTTAACACAGAGGAAGCTGCGAAACTATTAGCTGAGAATTACTATCGTATTCCAACCAGAGATGATATCAGTGATTTACCTGAATGGATCCAAGAGACAGATATCAATGCCATGGATATTGATTGGAAAGTGTTCCAGGAAAAATCAGGAGAATGGATGGAGCACTGGGACTCAGAGATTAAGAATACAGAAAAAGAAACCGGAGAATAAACCGCTGAGAGGAGTTTTTAGTCATGTCAACTGTAACTCTTTCAAATATTACAAAACAATTTGGTGATGTGGCAGCAGTTAAGGATATAGATTTAGTGATAGAAGAGGGAGAATTTTTTACTTTCTTAGGTCCTAGTGGGTGCGGGAAGACCACGACTCTTCGAATGATTGCTGGATTCTATTATCCTACAAAAGGTAAAGTGATGTTTAATGACAAAGACATGACTACGGTTTCACCCGAAAATAGAAATACGGGCATGGTTTTTCAAAACTATGCCCTTTTCCCTCACATGACGGTATTTGAAAATGTTGCATTTGGCTTGAAAGTTCGGAAAGTGAGTAAGGGTGAAATAAGAAGTCGTGTTGAGGATGTATTGTCTAAGGTCCATCTTAAACAATTTATAGACCGTCAAGTTAGTCATCTCAGTGGAGGCCAGCAACAACGTGTTGCATTAGCTAGGGCGTTAGTCATTGAACCAGATATTTTATTATTGGATGAACCTTTAAGTAACTTAGATGCAAGGTTAAGAGATGAGATGAGGAATGAGATTCTGCGTTTGCAGAGAGAATATAAGATTACCACCATTTATGTTACCCATGACCAAGTAGAGGCTTTAACAATGAGTGATCGGATTGCTGTATTCAATGTTGGTAATTGTCAACAAGTAGGAACTCCTACAGATATATATAATCAACCTGTAAACGACTTTGTAGCAGAATTTATAGGAGAAACAAATTTATGGGAAGTTGAATTTTCTTCTGAGGATGAAGAATATAAGACTTTTTTATTTAATTCGGTGAATACAGAAATAGTCGTGAAGAACACCTCTGAGCAAATAGCGTCTTATCGTCAAGATGACAAGCTGAAAATGTCGGTCAGGCCAGAAGCAATTAATGTTTCTAAATCAGTAATCGAAGAGGAAAACGTTCTTAAAGGAAAAGTGAAGCTTGTACAGTTTACTGGTGAATCAGTTCATACTTTTATTTCACTTGATGAGGGTAGTATCACCGTTAAAGTGACAGATTTAAACAGAGGACCTAGTACCTATCTACAAGAAGGTGAAGTAGTATATGTCCAATTTCCAGCAGATCAGGTTCGTATCGTTCCAAGTGTGGAGGAGTGATTAGAATGTTGAATGCCGAGAACAGAAAAACCTTATTTCTACTTATCCCAATCATCCTTGTTTTAGTAAGTTACGTCTTGTACCCAACCCTTGAAACACTGATAGAGAGTTTGAAACAGAGTGGAACTTTTACCTTGCAAAATTATATTGATTTTTTCGGTCCGAAGGCTCAATCGAATTTACAAGCGTTATGGCATTCCGTTTACATATCAGTGCTTTCTGTGTTGTTTAGTGCCCTTATTGGAGTGCCATTAGCGTTTATTTTTACAAGATACGATTTTCCGGGTCGATCTTTCTTCTCTGGTATCGCCATTATGCCAATTGTACTTCCTTCACTGGTAGGTGTAATGGCATTTATGTTCTTATATGGAGAAGCAGGGCTTATACCAAATGCAATCAAGGACTTATTGAATTTAGAAGAAGTTCCTTTCACTATTAGTGGGGTTTCTGGGATATTGCTAGTTCATGCATATACTATGTATCCATATTTTTACATGACGGTATCTTCCGCTTTGAATAATGTAGACCCATCTTTAGAAGAGTCAGCAGCAAATTTAGGTTCTAACAGGTTCGGCGTTTTTTGGAAAGTAACATTTCCCTTATTGACTCCTGGCTTAGTTGCTGCATCTTTATTGGTATTCATGGTATCAATGGCCTCCTTCAGCGCACCTTTTCTATTAGCTGGTGGCTATCGTGTGCTAAGTCTACAAATCTATTTTTCTAAGGTGAATGGAAACTTGGAAATGGCAGCTACTCAATCGATTATCTTATCAGCTGTATCCATTTCGTTTTTATTATTTATGCGTTGGTTTCAAAACCGAAAAGACTATCGCATGGGCACAAAAGGGATTGGTGCTCACAGAAGTGAAGTGAACAGCCCGATTATTAAATGGACAATGGTTACGTTGGGAATTGTTGCAATGATTGTCTTGTTATTACCTCATGCTGTTCTTGCCATTCTTTCCTTTGTTCCTGAAGGAGCTTGGACGTATCAGACATACCCTACTGCCTTTAATTTGGAGAATTACCGATTGCTCTTCGAAGATCCAAATATATGGGATCCAGTAAGGAATAGTTTAATCATGGCCTTTATAGCTTGTGCTGGATGTGCAGTATTTGGAATGCTTACTTCCTACGCTCTTGTGAAGCGTAAGTTTATAGGAAAGAACCTACTGGATATTCTAGTTATGATTCCGTGGGCGTTACCTGCTACTGTTGTTGGTATGAATCTCATACTGGCTTTTAATAAGGAATCTCCTTTTTCTTTTGGTCAAGTGTTAGTTGGAACGTTCTGGATTTTGCCTCTAGCGTATTTCATTCGTTTTATTCCATTAGTGGTACGTTCTACAAATGCTGTTTTAGAACAGATGGATGATTCTATAGAAGAAGCCGCCCAGAATCTTGGGGCAAAGTGGCTTTATACATTTAGAAGAGTCGTTTTACCTTTAATTATGCCGGGTGTACTAAGTGGTACATTGCTAGCATTTGTTCAAGCTGTCGGCGAATTTCCAACATCAGTCTTGCTCTATACACTAAGTAATAGACCAATATCTATAGAAATTATGAACCAACTGCGAATGTTTAATCTAGGTCAAGCTGCTGCTTACGGAATGATACAAGTTGGGCTCATAGCAATTGTGATGATTATTTCCTATAAATTCTTTGGAGTAAAATCAGAGAATACATTATAAGAGGAAAGGATGGATATGAAATGAGCAAGCTGAAAGAAGCATTTGAAAAAGAAGATGGCATAGGTTTTCCAGGGAAAACCTATGCAGAAGAGCTACTGAAACCTGTCTTTAATGATCAAAAAGAACATCTTTTCGATTCCATGTTTATGATCCATCGTGCGCATACCATAATGTTAAAGGAACAAGCCATCATTTCCGAGGAAGAAGGGGATGAGATTCTAATGGGCGTTCATGAAGTGTGCAAATTAGGAAAAGATTCCTTTCATTATGCTCCTGAATATGAAGACTTATTCTTCATGGTTGAATCTAAAATTTCCAACTATATTGGGGATGATTTAGCAGGAAAAATGCATATAGCAAGAAGTAGGAATGATATGGGAGAGGCGATGTATCGCTTGGTGATCCGAGATTATCTTTTAGAGCTTATATCAAATGTACAAATGCTAGGAGACGCACTAGTGAACCAAGCAGACTCCTATAAAGAAGCAGTCATGCCTGCCCATACACATACCCAGCCTGCTCAACCAACTACCTTTGGACATTATTTACTAGCAATATCAGATAATCTATCAAGAGATATAGAGCGCTTGTGGAATGCGTATCATACAGTTAATAAGTCACCGATGGGAGCTGCTGCTATTACTACAACTGGTTTTAGCATCAATCGTGAAAGAATGGTAGAATTACTCGGCTTTGAAGGTGTGATGGAAAATTCCTATGATGCAATTGGAACAGGAGATTATTTATTAGAGTCGGGACTATCTTTAGTAAGTCTCATGACAAATACAGGCCGATGGATTCAAGAATTTCTAAGAATGGCTTCTAATGAAGTAGGTTTATTAAATGTTTCCGATGCATATGTCCAAATTAGTAGCATCATGCCACAAAAGAGGAACCCTGTTTCCCTAGAACATTCCAGAGCACTTGCAAGTAGTGCTGTAGGAGAAGGGTTAACAGCTGTACAAATGATTCATAATACTCCTTATGGAGATATAGTGGATACAGAAGATGACCTTCAACCTCATCTTTACAGAGGATTTAATAAGGCTATTCGAGTAGTGAAATTATTAACTGCAGTAGTTACAACGATGAATTTTAATAAAGAACGAGCATTACAACAAGCAAGCACCAATATGATTACAATTACAGAATTGGCTGATGTGCTTGCAAGAGATTACAATGTTCCATTTAGAAATGCACACCATTTCTCCAGTGTAGTAAGCAAAAACGTAAAAGCTCTTGGTAAAGAACTATATGAAGTTGAAGTAAACCAAGTGAATGAGTGGTTAGAAGGTGTGCAATTAAGTGAAAATGATTGGAAAGCAATCGTAGATCCTCGTCAATTTGTAAATAGGAGGAACATATGCGGTGGACCAAATCCAGATGTCGTAAAAAGGATGTTGGAAAATCGAGTACACTTCTGGGGTGACCAGAAAAAGAAAATTGATACCCGTGCGTCTAGTATTTCTAATGTGAAAGTGCAGTTGAGTCAAGCGTAAAGATATTAAATGAAAAGAACTTAGAGATGCCCTCTGAAATAGGGAGATTAATAGTCTCCCTATTTTCATTTCTTCATAAATTACCTCCTCAATGGTTCATCACCCCTGTTTTTCAGCAATGCAAAACATCTTCAGTAGCAGATCATTAAACACTAGTAATGTATTAAATCCATTGTACCTTTTTCTCATAATAATTTTTTTCGCTAAAACAAATAAAGCTCTAATGACACACCTATTCTAACTTACGGATCGATTCTTAATAGGAGTATGGAATATAAATCATATAAGGAGGGTTATAGGTATGACAAAACGAGTAGCCTGGGATAATGGACATGGTTTTAACACTTCCGGCAAGAGGTCGCCAGATGGGGAGAGGGAGTGGTCGTTTAATGATGAGGTGGGAACAGCAGGGATTCATCGGTTAAGGCAGTATGAGGGTGTGGAAGTGGTGAGGTTGGATGATTCTACAGGGAAGCGTGATCTTCCGTTAACGGAGCGGACGAATAAAGCAAATCAATGGAAGGCGGATATACTCGTTTCCTGCCACCACAATGCGTATCAAGGAAAATGGGGAAATCATACTGGCATTGAAACATATACCTATGTAGGTCATTGGCCTGAAGCAGAAAGATTAGCTAACCACGTTCATAAGCGCGTGATAGACGTGTATGGTTTAGCTGATCGAGGGCACAAGAAAGCTGATTTTCATATGTTACGAGAATCCTTCATGCCTGCTATATTATGTGAGTTGGGATTTATGGATTCTACTATTGATATAAGGAAGCTACGAAATAAAACATTGCTCCATCAAGCAGGGGAAGCCATAGCGGATGGTATTGCGCAGTATTTAGGATTGAAACTCAGGAACTCAGATTCTTTTGTGATTGAAATGGAGCGGATGACGCCAACCAAACGGGAAGAAGTGGAAAGCTGGTTATGTGAGCGGGGGTGGGTCTATAGTATAAAGAATGGGTGAGATGGAGGGACAGGTTCATCGTCTCGTGGGATGAGGGGATGGGATGAGGGGACAGGTCCCTCATCCCATTAAGTCACCAGAAACCGCAACCAATACCCCGTAAGCTTGGTGTACTCACTCAATACGATTCGCTTATCATATTCATTCATTTTGCCCGATGTTTGAAAGGCAGAAGGGGCAACATCATAACTCAGGTTTATATCTGTAGAAGAGAAGATCGTTTCAAATGTATATTTCGACCTTCGCGTATGGTAATCACTTGTTACCACAACAGCGGAGGTAATGTCCCTTTTTTCCATTATATCTTTGGAGAAAAGGGCATTTTCGTATGTACTGGTGGCTTTCTTTTCTTCTATGATGGCATCCTCTGGAACTCCGAGTTCGATCGCTTCCTTTTTTGTTGTACTTGGTTCTGTGGAGTTGGTTAAAATGATGTTCTCTCCATATCCCTTCTTATATAGTTTGACGGCATGCTCTAGTCTGCCATCGGAACCACTTAGCACAATGATTGCTTCTGATTTTTGAGGGTTTCCCTCAATGACCAGGTACTCTCTACCTAGTATGGCGTATATGATGATGAGAGTGATTAGTAGGCAAAAGGGAACGAAGCCTATCATAAAAAGGTTGCGTATGAGAATGCGTTTGTCCATGTGTTATCCATTCCTATCTACATCATTTTAATTGCTGCTTCTATTTACCCTCATTTAGATTCAAAAATCCAGTTGAGTATGTTGTGTGTTCCGTTTTCGTAACCTTTCGATTTAACATTCCAAGCAATACCCAGAAAAATGGAGCCACCGTAATCACACTAATATTAAAGAAAGCTTGTACGACATACGCTATAAGTGCTGCGATGATGCCTGCTTCAAGGAAGGATTGTTGAGCGTAGTTGAGATTTTGTAAAATATGCATGCATTTTATTAATGTGGTACTTACTAGTATAAGATACATTACTAAAGCTGGAATCCCCATTGTCACGGCTAGTTGTAAGTATTCATTATGTGCTTTATCCACGATAATATCCTCATTCCCACTAAAATAGATTCGCTTCTCCTCCGGTCGGTCTGGGAATACTTCTGCAAACGTATCGGGACCTGACCCAAGCCACATGTATTCTGGGATGAGTGGGAGTGCGTTTTTCCATATGTATAGTCTGCTTAATCCGGCGTGTTGATTGCCTTCGATTACTTGCTTTCCTTCCTCTACTAGTCCAAAGGTTCGTTTCACCAATGAGCCATCCTCTGTCAGGCCAATCCCTATAAATAGAACGAGAAAACTGAACGAGAGAGCAATCCATTTTTTCCACAGTCTCTTTTTTTTGTAAACATGATACGAGATAAATAGAAACCCGATAAAGCTCCCAACCCAGGCGCTACGTGTGGAGGAGTAGAGCATAGACGCAAACAAGGTAGATAACAGTAGGAAATAGTACACGTTCTGTGACCTTTTTGTAGTGGATAAATAGAATCCCATTCCAATCATCAGCATGATCGTTACATACGACCCGCAAAAATTCGGATTCCCAAAAAAGCCATAACTCCTCGCCCAGCCTTGAGCGTGTGTAGTTCGTGGTAGGAAGTCTAGGTGGAAGTGTTGCAGAATTGCATAGATGGCAACGAGTCCGGATACGAATGTTATGTATGACAGGAGGCGTCTGTCTTCTTTTTCTGAGAAAAACAAATACACGAATAGAAATAAAGTGATATATCCCACCCATGCAATCAGCCCTTCTAACCGACCAGACGCACCAACATAGGAAGTGGATGGATCGACTGAAAAGAGCGTGGATAGTGCGATTAGGAATAGAAAGGAACCTGCCAGAAAGGTGGTTGTGTTCCATCTAGGTGTGAGATTTTTTCGTAGTAACTGCCATAGGATATACACCCATATTGCGACAGTCATCCACTTTAAGTAAAAGAACTTCGTCGTGGTGAACGAGTAGTCTAGGAAGGTAGGGTAGATTAAAATCGGAAATAAGGTTAGGAAGATTAGGATGACATTTTTCATAGGCTCACTCATTTCTGTGTCTAGTCCTTTTTTACTCTATCATATGCGGCAGAATCTGTGACCTATGAATTTCCATTCGTGAGATGAGGGGACAGGTTCCTCGTCCCAATTTGGTGAGACGAGGGACCTGTCCCCTCATCCCATCGAAACTAGTAAGTAAAATTCTTGGATGAAGGTATGAAATTTTAATAGGTGAAATAGATTTAGTTACATAAAATATATTAAAAATAATTGTTTCGACATGGTTCGCTATTCCTTGTTTGGGCTTAAATTGGTAAAATAAAACATGCTTACTAAACAGTCTATTACTAAAAGAGATGAGAAAAATATTGGCGTATGTTTGTGTCAAAGGATAGACTCTTATAGATTACGTATTAGATCTGCACGATGGAAAGAAGTGAACTCATGAAGAACAAGGAAAAGCCGAAGAAAAAAGGCTTATGGTGGAAAGTACTACTTACTATAGTTGTGTGTGTAGGTTTAGCTGGTGGAGGATACGCATTTTTTGTGTATCAAAGCGCTAAGCAAACCGTTGAAAAGAAGATTCATACACCTGTTGCGTCTATAGATACAAGTATTGGCAAGAAGAAAATGAAACAGGAAAAGCCTCTAAATATATTATTGATGGGTGTAGATGAAAGGGAAGATGACCAAGGTCGTTCAGATGCATTAATGGTACTTTCCATGAAACCAGGCAAAGATCAAATGAATCTAGTCAGTATTCCTCGTGATACACGAACGACGATTGCTGGGGACGGAAGAGTTACGAAAATTAATCATGCCTATGCATATGGTGGTACAGAAATGAGCATTAACACGGTAGAAGACTTTCTTGATATTGATCTTGACTATTATGTAAAGCTCAACATGGAAGGCTTATCTGAGCTTGTCGATGCTGTAGGTGGTATTGAAGTAACCAATCATTTGGAATGGACCGATACAGGGCACTATAAAAAAGGGTACACTTATGAGAAAGGGAATATTCATTTGAATGGTCCACAAACAATGGGGTTTGTGCGAATGCGATACCAAGATCCGAATAATGATTTTGGTCGAAATGAACGCCAACGCACTGTTATACAAGCTCTTATTAATAAGGGAGCTAGCTTTTCTTCCGTCAACAAAATAGGATCCATTCTTGATGTGCTCGGAGATAATATGCAGACCAATCTGGCATTTGAAGACATGAGGCATCTATTCCTGAACTATCGAAGCGTACGAAACAATGTCGTTACTTACCAAATGACAGGAGAAGGAAAAATGATTGATGGACTTTGGTACCTGCTTGTACCAGAGCAAGAAGTCCAGAAGGTTCATGATATGCTAAAGATTTCTGATTAGGTGGGATGAGGGGAAAGGTTCCTCGTTGCAGTTTTGGCTGGGATGAGGAACCTGTCCCTCCATCCCAAAATGGCTTATGATCCTAGTTCTTAAGTGGGTAGTCTATGTGTTCTAGATTGGCAGTTTTATGGAAGAGGGAGCGGAGGAAGATTTGCTCCCTATTTTTATTGCCCTTTAATCCAACTAGCAAAGAAGTTCCAATCCGCTATAGAACCATCATTGTTGAGGATCCCTAGAAAAACACCATCTCCTCGGCCAACTTGCCAAATGGCTTGAGCTGAATTTGTTTTGTCTGATATGTCATGGTTGAATACATAGTTGATTAGTTCATCTTTTCCTGGACCATGCGTTTCTGCAACATAGGCTACTAGATACATATCGATACAGTTTGGACCTAAGTCTTTTATATTGCTGCGTAGAATATGTTTTTTGAGTAGGTGGATGTTTTCTTGTACGGTACCTTCTAGTAGATAAGGTTTGATGTCATCAATTCGATAGGCGTCATAGCTTCGTTTATCCCATGGCTTTAACTGGTCTCGGTCTCCGTTTACTTCTTTAAGCTTTGTTATCATATTCTTAAGGTTACTCACTGTAGGGATAATGTTACTATGTATGCTTCTTCCGTCTATGTTGTTTGGTAGTAAGATGGTGCTTGTTGAGTTTACGTGCATGATTAAGCACTCCAATCTTTTTTATTTGGGACGCGGGGACAGGTTCCTCGTCTCAGTCTGATTAGTAGGTTCTAAGTAGAGAATATATTCATGAAGCTGAGTAGCAGGAGAATGAACGATAAAACAAACGTAATCACAGCAATTTTCTTCCTATTATTTTGATATTCCTTTACGCCGTTATAAATGTTCACTACGACTGAAAGTAATCCTAGAAGGCTTATTACTTCAATGAAGTCAGTTGCTAGATAAAATACAATGATAAGCAAACAGGTGATAGGAGCATACAAGTCTAATTTGGATAATGCTTTTACCAAGTGAAACGCCACCCTTAATTACATTTTCATCCATTTCATCAGAATTTGTACTTATTCTAAATTAATTTGAGACGAGGGACCTGTCCCTTTGTCTCATCAAAGAGGAGATGAATCTATGACTAATCAAATAGAAAATCAACAAGAGTATATGGGAATTACGAACATAACAGAGGTTGGGGAAGGGATGAGAGTATGTCTTGACTTCATCGATTACCTAAAACCTAATGAAGGCGTCTATGTAGGGAATACAGGGCATGGATACATAAAAGTATTGTCTGAGAATCGAAGTTCAGAAGGGTATCCGCCACGTGCTTTTCGCATAAATGTTGGTGCTTTTCATCAATATCTTTTTCAAGAGGAGAAGACGTTGTATTTGGATGAAGTGAACCCTGGAGAAAAAGTCTGGTTAACGGATGAAGAAGAGAGTCGGTCTCTTGCGGTTGGGAGAGTGAAAATCGAAAAGCGGCCTTTTGTAAGAGTGGAGTGTAAAATGGATCAAGGATCTATATCTGCAACGTTACAATACTCACCTAGTGTCCACTTGCTAGAGAAAACAAAAGGCGAAACGTCGGTGTTGAACCTTAAAGTAGGTGATCAGGTGTTGTGCCTACAGGATAAACCAGGGAGGCACTTGGGAGAGCAGGTGGATGAAGAGATTATCGAGAAATAGTTGGGACGCGGGGGCGTTCCTTTTATCGGTGAGACGGAGGGACAGGTCCCTTATTTCAGTAGCATAAGTTGCGAAAAAAGCAAAGAGGGCAATCCCCTCCATGTAGAAGCACGACAGCCATTTGTAACTCTTGATGAGAGCTAATTTGGGATGAGGGACCTGTCCCCTCGTCCCATGAAAAAACCGTGTCCAATGAAATGGACACGGTTTTTTTCTGATTATAATTCTCCGCTTAATTCTACTAATATTTTTGCTTGCGATTTATCGTTACTTAGAGCTTCAAACCCTTTTTCTACGATGTCATCGAGTTGAATTTTATCTGTAATCATTTCTTGAGGTTTCAATTGACCTGTTCCCATTAAATCTACTGTTTGTTGGAAAGAGGATGGAGAATAGGCGATGGTTGAGGTTATTTTAACTCCTCCTCCAGTAAGTTGCATAGGGTTCCAGTCTATAGATCCTGCAAAGATAGACACGATAACCATTGTACCTCTGGCTTTGGTCGCTTCAATGGATTGCTTGAATGTAGGTTCTACACCGGCAACTTCGAAAGAAATGTCTACTCCATCTTTTTCTAACTCTTTGATCGCTTCTACTGGGTTTACTTCACCTGAATTAATAATATCCGTTGCGCCCATTTCTTTAGCTTTTTGTAAGCGTGTTTCAGAAAGGTCTAGAGCTATGATGCGACTAGCACCAGCAGCTTTTGCGGCAACAATCGTAACTAATCCAATTGGCCCAGTTCCAAAAACAGCAACCGTGTCACCGAATTGAATGTTTGATTCCTTTACTGCTTGTACTGCTACAGCCATCGGTTCTACCAAAGCTCCATCTTGAAGGGATAAGGGTTCTGGCAAGATATAAATATTCTCCTCCGGTACATTGGCAAAACTGGTGAAACCACCGTTCCCATGCAGTCCAATGAAGCTAAAACCATCATAAATATCTACATCTTCATGTTTATTACCATGGGTTAGTGTTGGGTTAACAGAAACCCTATCACCTGGTTTGATTCCCTTTACTTGGGAGCCTACTTGTTCAACAATTCCAGCAAATTCATGGCCCATGGTTAGCGGTGTTTGCTGACCTGTTAACTCATCTTTTTGTTGACTCGGCATAAAAACCGGACCTTCTTCATACTCGTGCAAATCACTTCCGCATATGCCTGCCCAAGCAACTCTAACTTGAACTTCGTTTTCTTTTAACGGAGATACTTCAACTTCTTCTACTCGTAAGTCTTTTTGTCCATACCATACTGCAGCTTTCATTGTGAATCCTCCTTGAATGATTTAGAAGTGATGTACTAATAGGAATTTATTATTACTCTAATTGAATTGTAACATTCATAATAAGGGTGAATTGTTACTATTTTATGAAGTATTATATTGGGATAAATGAAACGGTAGTAGTGAGATGCTTGGGGATGAGATGCGGGGACAGGTCCCTCATCTCAATTTGGAACGAAGGGACAGGTCCCTCATCTCAAATAGTGCTCTCAAAGCGATGACAGGTTGCTGGTCCCGCCAAAGCCTCCGCGCACCCTTCGACATAAAAAACCCCCTTAAGAGCACCATGTTCTTAAGGGGAGAGAAGTGGGACGAGGAACCTGTCCCCGCATCTCACTCTTTTATCCTGCTTCGGAAGTTTCTTCTTCGCTTTTGCCGCGTAGTTTCCAGCCGATGGTGAATAGGGCGGCTAGGACAACGAAGGTTAGGATGATAAAGATAATGTTTGATTGAGCCAGGCTGATCAGGTTACCAAGGATGATGCCGACAACACCGAAGTCTGCGTCGCCGAATGTGGTTCCTTCAAATCCTAGGGAGCCTAGTACTGGTAGCAGTAGGGCTGGTAGGAAGCTGATCATGACGCCGTTGGCCATACTGCCAAAGATTGCGCCTTTTCTTCCGCCTGTCGCATTACCAAATACTCCGGCTGCCGCTCCGGTGAAGAAGTGTGGAACGAGTCCTGGTACGATGACTTTCAAGCCGAATATTGGTAGTAGGAACATGCTGAGTAGTCCTGCTACGAAGCTTAGGATGAAACCGATGATTACGGCGTTACCAGCGAATGGGAATACGGCTGGAGCATCAAGTGCTGGCTTGGCGTTTGGTACGATTTTTTCTGCGATACCTTTGAAGGCCGGTACGATTTCACCTAGTAGCATGCGTACACCGGATAGGATGATATACACGCCTGCTGCGAATGTTAGGCCTTGCATGAATGCGAAGACGAGGAAGTTTTGTCCTCCACTTAGTTCGCTTTGGATAAAGCTTGGGCCTGCGAATAAGGCTACGACGAAGAATAGGATGACCATCGTTAGGGATACGGAAACGGATGTGTCACGCAAGAATCCTAGTGACTTCGGTACGTTGATCTCTTCTGTGGAACGAGAGTTTTTGCCGACTTTTTTACCTATGAATGCGGATACAAAGTAACCCGTAGAACCGAAGTGACCAACTGCGAAATCATCAGAGCCTGTGATTTGGCGGGTGTAAGGTTGTAGTAGGGCTGGGAATAGTACCATCAAGGATCCTAAAATGATTGATCCGATGATAACCATTGGTACGCCTTTTAAGCCACCAGTTGTTAAAATAACGGCGATCATACATGCCATGAACATGGTGTGGTGACCAGTTAAGAAGATATATTTAAAAGGGCTAATGCGGGCGATGATGATGTTGGCGACCATACCAAACAGCATGATCATCGCGGTTTCGGTACCAAAGCTTTCCTGAGCGAGGGCAACGATGGCCTCGTTGTTTGGAATGACGCCATCGACGCTAAACGCTTTGTTAAACATGTCGCTGAATTTGCCTAGTGATTGAACAAGAACGTTGGCTCCTGCGCCTAAGATGACGAAGCCCATAACGGTTTTCAGTGTTCCGGAAACCGTATCGGCAACGTTTTTCTTTTGTGCAAGTAGACCGATGAGTGCAAAAAGTCCGACCAGAATCGCAGGGGTGCCAAGTATGTCGTTCATGATAAGATTGACCATGTTCTCATCCTTTCTATGGTGGTTGGTGTGCTTGTTTTACAGGTTGTTTTCTAGTGCTTCGCGTAGTTCTTTCTTATCCATTAGATTGTTCAGTTTGGCGATGTTCTTTTTGCCATCATCAATGTTTCCAATGATCTCTTCAGAGCCGATATACAGGTCAGCGTGTTCTGTTTTCGCAGAAGTTAGGTCTGTGTGGGATACGTCTGCTTCTTTTCCAAGGTCCTTCAGAATGCTATTTACATTCATCTCCACAATCATGCTGCTTCCTAGTCCGTTTCCGCATACTACTAAAATTTTTGTCATAATAAATTCCTCCTAATGGGTTGAGTATTGTTTTACTAAATTAATGACTTCCTCGGAGTCATTTGTTTGAATCAAGTGCTCGAGGTTTTCTGGTTCTGACAACATTGTCGTTAGCTGGGACAATGCTTGCAGGTGGGTTTCGTTATCAATCGCAGCCAATACGATAATCAGGTTGGCGCGATGCTTTTCTTGTTCTGAAAAATGGACGGGTTCTTGCACGCGTAGAAAACTCATGCCTAGCTTTTCTACACCAGCTTCAGGTCGAGCGTGCGGGATTGCGATTTGTGGTGCAATCACGATATATGGGCCATGTTCGTACACGTTGTCAATCATCGCCTGCACGTAATCCTCGGTTATTTTTCCTGAATGAATCAGTGGTTGTGAAGCCTGGCGTATCGCCTGTTCCCAGTCCGTAATGGATTGTTCAAATTGAATCGTATCTTCGGTGAGCAATTCATCCAGCATAGGGCTAATATTCTCCTTTTCCTTCAAAGTATGAGTAACCTGATATTTATCTAATTCGTTCCGTAGCGCTTGTTCGTCATGGACGGTTGCGTATTGTTGGATCATGTTGATAAGCTCATCCGTATTGGACGTTTCCTGTTGTTTTGGGGTTAAAATACTGTCCAATTGGTTGATGACAAACCGTTTATCCACGTCGGTCAAAAGAGCGGGTACGTTAATGACCGGTGTTTCATTTTGTTTAATATAATTGGTTGCAAAAATTACGTCAGCATTGTGCGTCGTTTCCTTGAATTCGCGATAGGACATCGTTTTCGTTATCTCCAGGTCATGCAATAGCGACTCCAGCTGGGAGCGAAGCATGTTGGATGTGCCGACACCGCTCTCACAAACAATGATGGCTCGGTATTTTGGATTAAGCGATTGTTCTTGCTTGCGTAGCCAACCGCCGAAATGGATTGCAATAAAAGCGACTTCTTCATCAGGTAACGAACGACCAATGAGTGTTTCAAGGTGCACCATGGATTTTTTCGTAAGTTGAAAGACTTCCTGATAATGTTCTTTGATATAGTCGAGCAGATCATTTTGAATTGTTACTCCATATTTCAAACGGTAGTAGGTCGGCTTAATGTGCGTTAAAAGATTTTCTTCTAGCTGGTCTCGGTCATCAAACAGAATGCACGAATAGATTTGAAAGTCATCTATGATCTTATTGATCGCTTCGCGTAACTGCGAAATCTCATTGGTTGGTGCAGTGGAAAAATCATCGTATTCCACCTTCGAGCTTAAAATCTGCAACGTTACATAGCGTTGTTCATCATTTGATAGTGTAGGATAATCGGCGTTTTCTAGCTGCTGATTGAGTTCGCATATTGCCTCGAAAGCATTGGTTTGCTGGATGATATCCTGCTGAGTCAAGTCCATTTCAATGTGTTGCTTCGTTGGTTGTTCGGTTAGGATGAGGGCGATTTGATAGGCTAAATGCTCCATCGTTTCATCCGTAAACACCAATCCTAGTGATTGTTCTGTTTGATAAAGTTGTTCTTTTATAAATGGAAGCAGTTCGTCGGTTTGAGGAGCTTGCTGCTGAACCATTTCCTCGAAAACGTTCCGTACCTGGACCCATTGTTCATTGGAAAGGATGGAACTGAGTACGCCGGATAATGCATTTTGTCGATCAAATTCAGAACCTGCTAACGCGTAGCCGGTCTTTTTTTGATAGTGAAGAGACAGGTCATATTGAGCTAGCGTCTCTTCAATCTGCTTTAAATCGTGTACAATGGTGCTCCGACTCATCTGCGTCCAATCCATGAAGTGTTTCATCGTTGATTTCTCGTAATGGGTCAACACATGCAAGATAAGGAGAATTTCCCGTTCTTCCTGCGAAAACTTATACTGCCACGATTCATTGATAATGAATTCTTCCGGCAAAGCCTCTCTTGTGGAAGTAGGTAGGAAAAATCCAACCCCACGCTCTCGAGTAATCGGCTCATAATGAGCATCCTCTAACCAATCATTAATATGCTCCACATCGTAGTACACGGTACGCTGCGATACCCCCATCTTCGAGGTGAACCACTCAACCGATACAGGCTGCTGCGCCTCATGCAACTGCGACAAAATATACGTTCTTCGGTGATCTAATGTCATATTATCTAATCCCTCCATCTCCGGATGATGAAGTTTGCAAAATTACTTTTTTCTCTGCAATGATCATTGCTTAATTCATAGTGTAATACGTTTCTGGAGGAGATGGAAGGGTTTGCAGTATGTAAAGATTGTCAGTTTGTTGTTTGCAAAATTACACAGGAGTGATTGATGGGATGAGGGGACAGGTCCCCCGTCCCACTTTTGCCTGGTACATCCCGGGAGAGAGGGGCATGGGATGAGGGACCTGTCCCCTCATCCCAAATATTGTCGAATAGTAGCAGGGTTTGGAGGAAATGTGTGGAATAGTAATAGGATGTATCACTTTCCCCCTTCTTCATCCTTTTAGTTGATACCCTCTTATGTTATAAGTCCCCTTTGCGTAATCCTTTCCTGATCTAGTTTTTTCCCTGACTGAAGCTATTTTTCGTAGACATTTTAATCAAACGAGGTGATTCATGTTTGCCTAGAAAACCAAGAAAGAGAAGCCGTAATGGTGTGTATCATGTCATGTTGAGAGGGAATAACAAGCAAACGATCTTTGAAGATGATGTGGATAAGAAGAAGTTTTTAGAGATTGTGAAGAAGTACAAGCGAGTCTGTGGTTTTGAGTTATACGCTTATTGTTTGATGGATAACCATGTTCATTTGCTTCTGATGGAGAAAGAGGAGACTGTTTCGAAGGTGATGAAGCGGATTAGTTCTAGTTTCGTGTACTGGTACAATATGAAATATGAGCGGATAGGTCATTTATTTCAAGAGCGTTTTCGAAGTGAGAACGTAGAAGACATTAGGTATTTTAAAACAGTACTACGGTATATTCACCAGAATCCATTGAATGCGGGTTTGGTTACCAATGTTTGGAATAGTGAATGGACTAGTCTTCATGAATATCTTCATAGGTGGTATATGGTGGATGTCGATCGTGGTTTGGAATTGTTTTCGCATGACCGAGAAACGGCTATTCGGGCATATATCGATTACATGAAGGAAACTAATGAAGATGAATGCCTGGAATATGTGGACCGAGGACGGGTTCCTGATGAAAAAGTTAAGAAGTATCTTAGGTCAATTGGGATTACAAACGCTACGACGGTTCAACAGATGCCAAAAACCGAAAGGGATGCGTTGTTAGCTTTACTTAAAGAGAGGAAAGGTCTATCCGTTAGTCAGATTTCTAGAATAGTAGGTGTATCCAGAAGTGTGGTAGGCCGGGCGAGGTGAGTGGGATGGGGGGGACAGGTCCCTCATCCCACTCAACATAAGGATTTAGAATTTTTTGATTTTTTCAAAATTAATATTGAATTTATAGTTAGGCGTATGTATAATACTAAATATAAGAAAACGTTTTCACATAAAAATTTGGTTTGAAAGGGCTTACATACACCCAGAAAGCGTCTACACCTCTATCCTTTCATCTAAATTCCAATAATGTGGTCTTGGAATTTTCAAATCATATGGAAACGTTTTTATGAAATGGCTCTTTTCTCTTATTAGGGTTAAGAATAAAAACTAGAAAGGAGGTTACTGAAAGGAAGTTCCATAAAAAAATAGGAGGGGATGAAAAAACAATGGGGAAAAATAAGAGTTTTATAGTGGCGATGATACCCGCCGGTATAGCCCTTAACTGGGTTGCTAACTCGATTGTGGAGATGCTGAAACTACCATTATTCCTTAACAACATTGGTACAGTGTTAAATGCGATTGTGATCGGTCCAGTATGGGGCGCGGTTACTGCCTTGATGACAAACGTAATTCTTGCTCTTATTGTTCGGTGGACGTATATTCCTTTTGCTTTAGTCGGGATGGTAGTCGCCTTTTTGGCTTATTTCTTCTTCAAAAAAGGATGGTACCAGAAAGGTTGGAAGGTTATTGTATCAGGAGCCGTAACGGGGGTAGTCGCCTCGGCCATAGCTACAGTGATTTCGGTATATGTATTTGGAGGATTCTCCGGTCATACTGTAGATGTATTAACGGCAGGGTTGATTGCTTCTGGACAAGAAATCTTTAATGCTGCGTTTATTGCTAATATGCCTGGAACGATGGCTGATAAGATTCTAACATTCTGGATTGTGTGGATGATTCTGAAGATGTTCCCTGTTCGTTACTTACCAAATGCGAAAGAGATTAAAAATAAGATTGGGACGACTAAGAAGAAGAGTGATGATAAGAAAATCTCAGCTTAGTACGATAATGTGAGAGGGGGGAGTCCTCTAAAACTCATTCGTACTAACTTTTTAGAAAAAAAGAACATCAAATCAACTACTCGTACTGTGTACGACACATAGTTGATTGATGTCCCTACCGTAAATTCCATCATATATAAGATGGAACGAAAAATCAAGTGAAATGCCTGTGTAGGTCAGGGTGCATGCTCTGATCTACCCATCAAAACATCATAGCTCATTAAAGGAGGAGAATGGATGAAGTTTATTCAGTTTACAGTCGATCATGATTCTTCTGTGAAGAAAGGAATCATTTCGTCTGAAGGGATAAAGGAGATTAGCGGAAATATTTTCACCTCTTGGGACTATACGGGGGATATATTCAAAGAGAATCAAATAAAGGTCACGTCTCCCTTGGAGCCAAATCAAGTTATTGGAATTGGGGCAAATTTTGTAAAAGAACCAGAGGATCTTCCTGCTCCTCCTGAAATGCCTGTATTCTTCTTTAAACCTACTTCCTCAGTCATTGGACCTAATGAAGACATCGTTATTCCTGAGGACTTAGATTCTGTGAAATTCGAGTCAGAAATAGCTGTGGTTATTGGGAAGGATGCGAAAAACATCCAGGAAGATGAAGTTGCAGATTATATATTTGGCTATACCATCGGAAATGATGTGACAGCGCCACAATACTTCCATAGTGATGGTCATTGGATGCTTGGTAAGGCTTTTGACACCTTTACTCCCCTTGGCCCTGCAATTGAAACGGACTTTGATTTAGCCAAGACGCGCATCAAAGCTTATCACAATGAAGAAAAGAAACAAGATAGTAACGTTGATGTAATGATTGTATCTATTAACAAAATGATTTCTTATCTAAGCCGTGTTCTCACATTGAAAGCGGGAGATGTCATACTGACTGGTAGTCCAGTTGGAGCTGAATTTCTTCAGGAGGAAGATACAATCGAATGTGAGGTAGAGGGGGTTGGTAGATTACGTAATCAAGTAGTGAAGGAAAGGAAGAAAGTAAGCTTATAATCGTTGAAATCTTCCCTACGGCTACATTCCATTAAATAGAAGTTAGAGGATATCTTGTATTGACATGAAATGTCGGAATATTCCTTCGATTCCGTTGTGTATGTGAAAGTCTAGGAGTATAATGAAGGCAAGAGTAAATTGGGAAAGTTTTCTATGCAAATATTTTTTTCTGAACATAAGAAAACGTTTCCACACTAATAGTAGGAGTGGGGAAGATGGCAACGATTAAAGACGTAGCGAAAACAGCAAATGTTTCCATATCAACGGTATCCCGTGTATTAAATAATAGTGGCTATACAAGTCAGGAAACAAAAGATCGAGTCTATCAAGCTGTTGAAAAATTAAAGTATCAAAAGAATATGGTAGCTGCTGCCATGATTAATAAGCACACTGCAACCTTAGGATTAATTATCCCTGATATTAAAAACATTTTCTATGGAGATTTAACAAGATCGGTAGAAGATACAGCTCATAAGTATGGATATAACGTGATTCTTTGTAATACTGATAATGATTTAAACAAAGAACGAGAGTATGTGGAATTCCTCATCCAAAAAGGAGTAGATGGCATTATATTCTCTACTCCGGAAGTAGAGGACAGAAATATTAAGGAACTAGTAAAAGCGAAACCCGAATTACCAGTCATAGTGTTAGGAAGTGAAGTCTCTGGTGTGAAAGTGGATGAAGTATTGGTTAACAATTTCCAGGGTGCTTATATGGCGACAGAACATCTTATTGAGTTAGGGCACGAAAACATTGGTTATATTAGCGGTCAGCCCCAATCTTATTCCACAAGTGAACGCCAGCAAGGCTATGAGTCAGCGTTACGGGACTTTGGTATAGAACCAAAACCTCACTACGTGATGAAAGATGAGTTTAAAGTGGAAAGCGGTTATCAACAAGGGAAAGAAATGCTGGCACGAGAAGATCGCCCTACAGCCATTTTTGCAGGAAACGATGCGATTGGTGTCGGTGTTTATCAGGCTGCTCGAGAGCTTGAACTACGTATTCCAGAAGATGTGTCTGTCGTTGGATTTGATGATTCCCAGTATGCAGAGATTGTCTATCCGACGTTAACAACGGTCCGCACTCCTATCGTGCAAATGGGAGATAAAGCTGTACAATTGGCTGTTCAGCTATCGGAAGATGAACGAAACTTCAAAGAGACCATTACGTTCGAACCAACTCTTACGGAACGTAATTCTACGAGAGCACTAAAGGAAAACGTTTTTCGAAAAGTAAATTAAAATGTAAAGGAGGAATATCACATGAACAGTCTCTATATTCCAAAGGATAGCTTGCTTCATAACCTTGACCCTCGTACGAAAATGATTTTTGTTGCATTTGTCGTTATCAGTTCCTTCCTGCTAAATGATCCAGCGCTTCAGCTCATATTACTAGTTGCTTTGTTACCGCTTGTTGTAGCATCGAAACTAGTGAAGCCTTATTTGATTTCCATACAGTTTCTCATTTTATTTGCCGTGTTGATTATGACGGTTCATGGTATTTACAACCCAGTTGGTACCACTCCCATTTTCGAAATCTTTGGTGGGCTAACATTTAAGTATGAATCCATGGTATTTGCCTCTGTAATGTCCTTCCGCATTTTGGTTATTGGAACTGCCGCTGTTTTATTCGTCATGACCACTCACCCTTCAGATATGGCGGCGGCCTTAGTGAAGTGGAAAGTCCCTCATTCGTTTGCGTTTATTTTGCTATCAACATTTCAGATCATCCCAATCATTGCTCGTGAAGCAAAGATTGTCATGGAGGCGCAACAAGCAAGGTGCTTGGATGTAAAGGGAAGCATCATACAACGAGTGAAGAATCTAGTTCCTATGTTCGCCCCTTTATTTATCATCACATTTATGAAAGTACATCAATTATCTTACGTCTTAGAATGTAGAGCCTTTAGCAGAAAAGGAACCAAAACGAGCTTGCGTGAAACTAGGATTACATCAATCGATTATGTGTTCCTTCTATCCATGTTACTCGTATTGCTATTTGAACTTTACATGAAGCTATTCATGATGGGGTCCATCCAATTCACAAACAACGCGTTACTAATTTATTCCCTCATCGGGACATGGGTGATCTTTAGCTTCTTATTAATTAAATTCTTATACAAGCACTTTCAAGGAATGATAGGAGGAGGTTTTCAATCGTGACAAAGGAAGCAGTTAGAGTAAAAGAATTAGCTTTTCAATATCCAGACACAGAAGAAAAGACATTAAAGGATATCAATTTCACATTACGATACGGAGAGATTCTGGGTGTTGTAGGCCCGACTGGTGCCGGAAAGTCTACTTTAGCGATGTGTTTAAATGGATTAATTCCTGAAGTCATCGAGGGGGAGCTAGAAGGTGAGGTTTATATTAAGGAAGAAAATATTCAGGACTTCTCGGTTGCCGATGTATCTGAATATGTAGGGTTTGTGTTTCAGGAACCGGAAAATCAGTTAAGTCAAATGACAATCGAAGAGGAAATTGCGTTTGGTATGGGAAATCTGGGAGTTTCCCGTTCAGAAATGGAAGTGAGAATCAAAGATGCGCTTGCTCAGGTAGGGTTGACCGGCTATGAGAAACGAAGCCCGCTTGCCTTATCGGGGGGGCAACAACAGCGACTAGCTATTGCCTCCGTTCTTGCGATGAGACCTTCGATTATGATTATGGATGAGCCTACCTCAATGCTGGATCCAAAAGGGAAGAACGAAGTCTATGATGTTCTTCAAAATCTTAAAGGCTATGATATGACAGGGATTATTATCGACCATGAAGTAGAGCGGATTGCTACTTATTGTGACAAAATTCTGGTGTTAAATGAGGGAGAAGTTCAAGCGTTTGGTACGCCAGAGGAAGTGTTCACGCAGATTGAATTGCTTCATCAGTTTCAGTTGAATGCTCCTCAAGTAACCGAATTTCTATATCGATACAATCAAGAATATCAACAAGATGTAAAGCTTTCGACTACTGTAAAAGAAGCAGTCGCAACTTTTGAAAGCGAATACACAGGAAAAGTGTAACTCTTAAGGAGGTGGCTAGAGTGGAATCCTATATTTCAATCAACAATGTGTCCCATGTTTACTCAAATGGAGTGAAAGCCATTACAGATATCAACCTTGATATCTATGAAGGTGAAGTTGTAGCTATTCTAGGTAGTAACGGTTCTGGTAAAACAACACTGGTTAAGCATTTTAATGGGCTATTAAAACCTACAAAAGGTGAGATCCAGGTTGGTGGGTTAAATACGAAAAAAGAAAAGATTTCAAAACTATCAAGCCTCGTAGGATATGTTTTTCAAAATCCTAACCATCAAACCTTTCTATCTACCGTACGCCAAGAATTAGCTTATGGATGCAAGAACCTAAAGATGGATGAAGAGGAAATGGAAGAGCGAGTGAAAAAGGCTGTTGAATTATTTGAGCTACACGATTGCCTTGATGACAACCCATTTGATCTTAACTCAAGTCAGCGAAAGGAAGTAGCCATGGCCTCTATTATGGCTGTATCTCCTAAGGTCATTGTGTTGGATGAACCAACAACAGGACAGGATCATAAAGGGTGTAAACGAGTTCTCGATCTGGTTCGAATGTTTAAAGCACATGGCCATACCGTGGTATTGATTACACACGATATGAACCTAATTGGTGAACTAAACTGTCGTACCATAGTTATGCACCAAAGCGAGAAAATTGCTGATGATAAGGCAGATCAAGTATTTGCGGATAAAGGCATTATGGAGCTAGCAGGACTGCAACCACCTCAAATCACTACCTTTGCGAGTAAGCTTTCAAGCATTAGGCAAGATCAAACTTATTTGACCATCGATTCGGTTTTGAAAGAAATGGAAGCCAATCAAAAGGAGGATGTAACAATTGGAACAGGATCTTAAGTGGAAATCAAAAGCAAACCGACCAGAAGCAGCTGATCAATCTCAATATCATATTCGTTGCCGTCCTGGTGACGTTTCGAAATATGTGCTACTACCAGGCGACCCAGACAGAGTAGGAAAAATGGCAGATCTTTGGGATACGAAGGAACATATTGCTACGTATCGTGAACATGTTACTTATACAGGAGATGTAGAGGGAGTGAATATCTCGGCTTGTTCTACAGGTGCTGGTGGACCTTCTACGGCCAGTGCATTAGAAGAGCTTGCCGAAATTGGTGCCGACACATTTATCCGCGTAGGTACTTGTGGGGCAATGCAAGAAGACATAGACCCGGGAGATCTGATTATTTGCGCTGGAGCGGTTCGAAGTGATGGAACTTCTGATCAATACGTGGATGATAAATATCCAGCTGTGGCCAATCAAGAAGTTGTCATGGCACTCATAGAAGCAGCAGAGCGGCTGGGTGTGAAATATCACGTCGGTATCGGCTATACGGCAGCATCTTTCTTCTGCGGGCAAGGGAGACCAGGATACAATAACTTTCAACAAAGCTGGATGCAAACCATTATGAGTGATATGCAACGAGCAGGCGTGTTGAATTTCGAAATGGAAGCCGCTACGGTTCTTACACTGAGTAGCTTATTCAGACTACGTGCAGGGGCGATTTTTACAGCAGTGGCCAATCGAGTGAGAGATGAGTTTGAATACAAAGGAGCAGGTGTTGATCAATCGATTGCTGTTGCAACAGAGGCAGTGAAGATATTGAATCATTGGGATGAACTGAAAAAACGTTCAGGTAAACCATATTTTTATCCATCCTTATTGAATAATGAAAAAGAAGTAGTAGGGACAGAAGGAAAAGCAGTTACACCAAATTAACATGTGGGAGGAATGAAGATGAAAGTAGGAATTATTGGAGGTACAGGGTTTTACGATTTAGTTGAGGGGATGGAAGAGATATCCATTCAGAACGAATACGGGGAAGCTGTCGTGTACAAAGGAATTCATGCAGATAAAGAGATCTATTTCTTACCAAGGCATGGAAAACATCACGATAGTCTAGCACATGAAATCAATTATCGCGCTAATATGTTGGCACTAAAGGAACTAGGGATAGACCATGCTATAAGCATGTGTGCGGTAGGTTCGTTAAATCCTGATATCCCAGTCGGAGCTCTTGCCTTGCTTGACCAATTCATGGATGTGACTACCAATCGGACGAATACGTACAGTAAGTATTCTGTGGAGACGACACAACCCTATTGCCCGAATCTTCGTCAGAACTTCCTGGATGCGGCAGAACAATTGGAGCTCAGCTTGACTCCAACAGCTAATTACATTTGTGTGGATGGGCCTCGCTATGAAACAGCCTTAGAAATTAACGTGTACAAAAACTGGGGCATGGATGTTGTCGGCATGACCAATGGAACTGAAGCTGCTCTTGCGAGAGAGCTCGGTATTGCTTATGCAGTTGTGACCATTTCAACTGATCTTGCAGCAGGTACAACAGATGTGCCACCAGATTTAGATACCCATAAAAATGTAGTAAAAGATAATCAACAAACATTGAAAGACCTCTTCCTTAAGACGATTGAATTGATTTCAGAGAACCAACCTTCTATTGCTCATGAAGCGTACAATCGAGCGATTGCTGCACGTCGGGATAAACTAAATAAATTGGCAGAGACTTCAAAGTAGAAGGTTTGTAAAACGTGGCTATTTTAATTAAGAACGCCCACCTCGTTACCATGACCGCCAACCAGGATGTAGTAGAGGGCCATCTTCTTATTGAAGATGGAAAGATTAAGAAGGTATTTTCTTACGATGAGGTTCTTTCAGTAGAAGGGATAGAGGAAGTCATTGATATGGAATGGGGAATTGTTATGCCTGGCATGACAAATGCCCATTATCATTCTTATTCCAATCTATTAAAAGGAACAGAGAATCATTTTCCTCTTGAAATTTGGTCTTTATATACAGTGGCATATGGACATTCTCTTACCGATGAGGATATTTATCTAGCGGTACTACTTGGGGCCGCCGAAATGATTCGCGCAGGTGTGACGGGTTGCCTTGATCATTTTCCGCACCTATCAAAAGTCAACCCAGCTCTGGAAGCTTATGAAAAATCAGGCCTCCAAGTATCCTTTGCACCAATGATGCATGATGTTCCGGATCACCAATTTCTACGTGTTCCTTTACCAAATCATATAAAAGCGAAACTGGAAGAAAATCCTCCGAAAAGTGTCTCAGAAATGAGGGAACTCTATGAATCTCTCCTTTCTACATGGCACAAAAAGCATGAGCGAATACACATCCAGTTAGGACCCAATGCTCCTCAGCGGTGTACATCTGAGATGCTTGCTCTTTGTAGGGAGTTAAGTGCTACTCATGACGTAAAGGTGCATACCCATTTGCTTGAAACCTCTATCCAAAAACAGATGGGAGATCAGGCATTCCCTAGTGGGATTATTGGATTACTGAATGAGGCGGGGTTATTGAATGAACGCCTCTCTGTAGCTCATGCAATATGGATGAATGAGAAGGAAGTCGAGCAAATGCAAGCTCGAGGTGTCAAAATGATTCATAATCCAGCTAGCAACATGATACTAGGAAGTGGAAAAGCTCCCATCATGGAATGGATTACAAAAGGAATGAAGGTTGGGCTTGGGACAGATGCCTCTAATTGTGGAACTTCGCACAACCTTTTTGAAACCATGAGACTAGCAGCGATGCTTCATCGCTTAGATACACCGGATTATACAAAATGGCCTGGGGCGAAAGATGTAATGAAAATGGCTACTGTTGATGGAGCGTCGATTATGGGGGATGACAACCATCGTGGCAAAATCGAAGAAGGATACGATGCTGATCTTGTTTTTCTTACAAAACAAACAACAGCCTGGACCTCTCTTCATAATCTTCACTCCCAACTTGTGTTTCATGAAAATGGCCAATCAATAGAAGCGGTGATGATTAAAGGTGAGTGGGTGTTACGAAATAACAAAATTCTAACGTTTGATGAGCAACAAGTTATGGAGCAAGCCCAGAAACGACATCAACAAATTCTCACAAATAGTAAGGAAGCTTTGGAGTTTGCAGAGGTACTTAAGCCATATTTTGAACAATATTATAACGATTTCAATCTATAGGAGGCTAATACTATGAATCTTCATCTATTAAAAAAAGAACTGGAATATGTTTCTCATAAAGTCTATGAAAAAGGTTATACACAAGCAACTGGTGGAAATATTAGTGTTCGAATTCCTGGTACTGATCATGTTCTGATTAAAAGAAGCGGAGTGAGTTTAGGCGAGGTCAGTCTTGAGGATGCTTTGATTGTGGATATGGATGGAGAAGTCGTTGAAGGGCAAGGAAAGCCTTCCAAAGAAATCGGGTTTCATCTTGGCATCTATAAAGTAAGACCAGATGTAAATGCAGTAGTCCATTGCCACCCTAACTATGCAATTGGTTATGCTTGCTTAGGGATGGAGCTGCCATTACCGACCGTTACGGCGAGAAAGTTATTAGGTCATGTTCCTGTAGCTGATGAGGCTCCTTCAGGATCGCAAGAGCTAGCAAGCTTTGTAACGGATGTCTTTACCAAATACCCAGACATCAGAATCTCACTTATGAAAGATCACGGTGTATGCTCTGTAGGAAAAACGCTAGAAGAAGCGTACAATGTTGTCGATCTTGCAGAAGCAACTGCGAAGCAAGCGTTCATTGTGTCACAACTGAAAGCCACTGTACAAACGCCAGTGACGAATTAACTTCGAATTACTTTTTATTACTGACTAAGGAGAGGTTATATGAGATTAATAGAACAGTTTGTCGAACGTGTGAAAAGTGAACAGCTTGCCTTGCCGATTTGGTTCGAGAATAACGCTTTAAAAGTGTTGGATCAAAAAAAACTTCCATTTCAAGAAGAGGTGTACACTCTATTTACAGTTGAAGATTTGGCTGAGGCGATTAAGGCAATGACGATTCGTGGGTCAGGTGCAATTGGTATTTGTGGAGCATATGGAGTTTTACTAGCTGCTCTCAGGTCACAAGGGGATGCAAAAGAGATCAGAGAAGCAGGTGCCCTCTTGAAAAGCACACGTCCAACCGCTGTTAATTTGATGAAAACTGTGGATGAGATGCTGACTGTTGTCAATGGACCAAGAGATGAGGTTATCTCAAAAATAGAAAAAAAAGCGGTTGAGATTCTGGAGAGGCAATTGGAGTTCGAATATCAGTTAGGAAGGCATGGAGCTTCTCTTATTGAGGATGGTGACACGATTATGACCCATTGTCATTCAGGAGCCTTAGGTGGTTCTGGGTATGGGGGACGTGCATTATCAGTCATAAGAGCAGCTCATGAACAAGGGAAACAGATTCATGTTTATACATGTGAAACGCGTCCTTACCTTCAAGGGGCTAGAATTACAGCCTACGAATTAAAGAAATTTGGTATTCCTTATACGTTAATTACCGATAGCATGTCTGGTTTTTGTATGAGCCAAGGGATGATACAGAAAGTGGTTGTCGGATCTGACCGCGTCTCAGCTAATGGTGACTTAGCCAATAAGATTGGTACTTACATGCATGCGTTAGCCGCACACCAGCACAACATACCTTTCTATACAGCTACTTCAAGTCATACGATTGATTTTGACACAGAAAGCGGGAAGTATATTGAAGTTGAAATGAGGGCAGCTGATGAAGTGACTCATTTTAACAAAAGCGCGATTGCTCCAGAAGGGACGCAGGCGTTATACCCATCGTTCGACATCACTCCTAATGAGTTAATTTCAGGTATTATTACCGAAAAAGGTGTATTTAAAGCGCCATATGAAACCAATTTGAAGGAATTGTTGCAAAAGGAGAGCTTCCTTCAAAAATAACCTATATGGAGGTCTAACATGGTAAGAGAAGCACTCCTTGCCTTGCTTGCTGGAATCGTCATTGGGATTGTTTTTAAACTTATTAAACTACCTCTACCAGCGCCACCCGTTCTAGCGGGGGTGCTGGGGGTAGCTGGTGTCTATGTAGGCGGTAAAATTGTTGAATTAGTAGCGTACCGGCTTTTATAGCAAATAGGTATGATTAGCACATAGATAAATGAAGCGAAGGAGGATAAGCAGTGACGGAATATCGCGCAGTAGGAAACCTAAAGGTGGCAGAGAATCTTTACACATTTATAAATGAACAGGCACTACCAGGCACAGAAGTTTCACAAGAAGTGTTTTGGGAAGGTTTTGAACAACTCATTCATGATTTCAAACCATTAAATAAAGCATTACTAGCGAAGCGGGAAACGATTCAAAATGAACTGGATACATGGCATAAAGATCATCATGAATCTTTTGACTTCGATGAATATAAAGCATTTCTTAAACAGTTACATTACTTAGAACCAGAAGTAGAGGATTTTCAAGTAACGACTAAAAATGTGGATGATGAAATCGCAACGCAATCAGGACCGCAATTGGTGGTACCTGTAGATAACGCTAGATATGCGCTAAATGCAGCGAATGCTCGCTGGGGAAGTCTTTATGATGCATTGTATGGATCTGATATTATCAGTGAAGAGAATGGCTGTGAAAAGGGCGATGCTTACAATCCACTTAGAGGGTACCAGGTGATTGATTATAGTAAGGAGTTGCTCGATCAAGTGGTTCCATTACAAAGTGGATCTCATAAAGACGGAGTAGCTTACCAAGTTAAGGATGAGAATCTAGTCGTTACACTGTCAAATGGAAGTGTGAGAGAACTAAAGGAGCCAGAGAAATTTGTGGGCTATCAAGGTTCCGCTGAAGAACCGACTGCTATATTATTTAATAACAATGGTCTTCATATGGAAATCCAGATTGATAAAACCCATCCAATCGGCCAGTCAGATCAAGCTGGGGTGAAGGATATCCTGATGGAATCTGCTACAACAACAATTATGGATTGTGAAGATTCCGTAGCAGCAGTGGATGCTGAAGACAAGGAGAAGGTTTATAGTAACTTACTAGGATTGATGAAAGGAACGTTATCTGAAACCTTTAACAAGAACGGTAAAACGATTACTAGGAACCTAAATGAAGATCGTGTTTATAAATCTCCAAAAGGGGGAGAGAAAAGGCTTCATGGTCGTTCGCTCCTGTTTATAAGAAACGTAGGCCATCTTATGACCACGGATGCTATTCTAGATGAAGATGGTCAAGAAGTTCCTGAAGGAATTATGGACGGAGTGATTACAGGTCTGATTGGAAAGCATGACGTCCTGCGAAACGGAGGGAAACAAAACTCCTCCAAAGGTTCCATCTATATAGTGAAACCAAAAATGCATGGATCAGAGGAAGTCGCATTTGCTAACTCTCTATTCGATCGAATAGAGGATTTACTTGGGTTGGATCGTCACACCATTAAAATCGGTGTTATGGATGAAGAGCGACGTACTACACTTAATCTGAAGAATTGTATCAGTAAAGTGAAAGAACGAATCGTATTCATTAATACAGGTTTCCTTGATCGTACAGGAGACGAAATCCATACTTCTATGAATGCGGGGGCAATGATACGTAAGGCAAATATGAAGGGCTCCACCTGGTTACAAGCATATGAACAATCAAATGTAACGACAGGTCTTGCCACTGGATTACAGGGGCACGCACAAATTGGAAAAGGGATGTGGTCCATGCCAGACCGTCTGAAGGAGATGATGGACCAAAAAGGTGGCCAATTGCTTGCAGGGGCAAACACAGCTTGGGTACCATCCCCAACAGCTGCTACCTTACATGCCATTCACTATCACACGATTGATGTGAAAGAAGTACAGAAAACATTGGCGACAAATTCTGTAGATCGAACAGATGAAATACTCCAAATTCCTATTACCCAAAGCACTGAGTGGAGTGACGAAGAAATAAAACAAGAACTAGACAACAATGCCCAAGGTATTCTTGGCTATGTGGTTCGCTGGGTTGAACAAGGGATTGGTTGCTCTAAGGTTCCAGACATTAACGATGTCGGGTTAATGGAAGACAGAGCTACTCTTCGGATTTCGAGTCAACATATGGCCAATTGGCTACACCAAGGTGTTGTAACAGAAGAACAAGTGTATGAGACGTTGAAACGAATGGCAAAAGTGGTTGATAAGCAAAACGAGGGAGATCCTGAATATGTTCCAATGTCGGGTGACTACGATCATTCTGTTGCATTCCAAGCAGCATGTGACCTTGTTTTTGAAGGAGTTAACCAGCCTAATGGTTATACGGAACCAATTCTTCACCGCCGTCGAGCTGAAGCAAAAGCAAAAGCGATTTTGAAGCTCTATTAGAGATAATCAAGAATCACTACCTTTTCGAAGGTAGTGGTTCTTTACTTTTATATAGTGGTCTTACAATGGAGTTTTGCTTTATTACATAATTCATGAAATGGGAGGGGATGGAATTGAGTATATTGAAGACCATTTTTCATATTTTGGTGCTAACATTCTACTATTACATCGGTACTTGGGTTCAGGAAGCGACGAACCTATTTATACCAGGAAGCATCATTGGAATGAATCTTCTTCTAATCACACTTTTGATCAATGGTATTAAAGTAAGTTGGATTGACAAAGGGGCTTCTTTGCTAGTGAACCATCTTCCTCTATTGTTTATTCCTGTAACAGTTGGTGTCATTCAATACTTAGATTTATTAGCAGGGAAAGGACTTCTACTGATTTTGATTGTATTTATCAGTACAGGTGTGGTCGCATTTTTTTCAGGAATAACCACACAATTAATGAATCGGAAAAAAGGTGAGCACTATGAATAATGAATTTTTAGCGATTCTGAGTGTTTTGCTTACGTTCCTGGTATATGTGGGATCGACAAAGCTTTATAAGCGCTTTCGCTTTCCATTATTATTGCCGGTCTTCCTCTCTACTATAATTGTTAGTAGTATATTACTAGTGTCAAAGATATCTTATGACACTTATATGGTAGGGGGAGCCTTTATTGACTGGTTTTTAGGGCCTGCTGTTGTGGCCTTAGCCTATCCTCTCTATAAACAAAGGAAGATCCTTTCTAAGCATTTTGTTCCGATTATATCTGGAGTGTTAGTTGGAGCGATCTTCGGGGTAGCATCTGCAGTATTATTATTAAAGTGGGCAAATTTTGAAGAGTTTATAATTTATTCGATTGTTGCTAAAAATTCTACTACTCCTGTCGCAATGGACGTGGCAAAATCTTTAGGAGGTGTACCTTCAATGGCTGCGGTTTTTGTGATTTTCGCTGGCATTTGTGGAGCCTTATTCGGTCCTCACCTTTTCAAATGGACTCGGATCAATCACTTTCTTAGCAAAGGAATTGGCATGGGAAGTGCGTCTCACGCAATCGGAACTTCAAAGGCATTTGAGAATAGCGAAGAAGAAGGGGCTGTGAGTACCGTAGCTATGATTCTTTCAGCTATTATGATCTCTATCATAAGTCCATTTTTGATTCACCTTTTGTTGTGAGGTGGGGGTATGGGACGGGGGGACAGGTCCCTCATCCCAAATGGTACGAGGGACCTGTCCCCCCCGTCCCAAAAATTCTTAACAAACGTGCAACTTTTTTGTTAGGTACCTCATCAGTATAAGTAGGAGTAGTTGGAAAGGGGGCGATGTGTCTTGGAGAATATGATGGAGCGGTTGCGGCAACGGGATGAGGAAGCGCTGCAGTACATAATGAATCGGTATGGGAACGAATTAATTCGAAGCGCTTATCTCATGGTGAAGGATCAGCAATTGGCTGAAGAGATTGTGCAGGATGGTTTTGTGAAAGTGTTTGATAAGATTCACCAGCTTCAGGATGAATCGAAGCTCAAAAGTTGGCTGATGACCATCGTCCTCAATCAGTGTCGATCGAAAATCAGAACGAAGCGGTTTCGGTTTCCGTTTTTGCCGTTTGACCCCAGTGAAAGAGATGTCGAGTCAGGTGAGGATGATTCGCCTGAAGAGCTGGTCGTTCAAATGCAGAAAAGCGAGTCACTTGTGGAGCACATACATAGCCTGGACCACCATTATCGCGAAGTTATCATTCTATTTTATTACCACGATTACTCGCTAGAAAAAATGGTAGAGATCACAAACGTGAAAAAATCCACGATAAAAAGTCGATTGCGCAGAGCGAGGATGCAACTCCGCGATCGGTTAGAGAAAGGGGAGACGATCGATGAAGCGACGTAACGTTCAGCAAAAGGTGGATCAGGAACTGGAGCATGTCACATTCCAATCCCAAGCCCAAGTGCTGGAAAAAGTTAAGCCTTCCACCAAGAAACAGCGGTTACAAGCGTGGTTGAACAAAGAAGTTGAAGTCCCACTCGTCCCAGCCGCAACAGCAAGTCTTTTACTATTTGCTTCGTTGACGTTCCCGCCTTTTTTCTTATCCAATAACCAAGAACACCCCACTGTTCATGACACCGATGAACTGATCGAACGCGGTGGGAGCGTGTACTGGAAAAGCTCTTACATGGAGGTGAAACACGATGCGCGTGAAAATGAAGATTAAGCATTTAATAGCTGTTCTGACTGGCTTTGTTGGGTTAGTAGCGTTATTTATTTTCGTCGTGTCACCTAACGTGTCTAATTCCAATGCTCAACAATCGGAAAAAACGGATCTCCTAGCACAGTTAGAAGATGGCAATTTATCGGATGAAGAACGGTGGAAACGGATTGAAAAAGACATCATAAGCTTGTTTCAAATTAAGCCCTATGATGTGTACAAATCTCCGGGTAGCACAGAATTGACAAGTTCTAGCGAAAACAGGAACGAGGAATGGATTCCGTATATTCGTGAATATATAGAGGAAATTCCAGAACAGAAAAAGCTTCCTCCTCAAAATGGTTACTATAAGGAAGCGGTGGAAAAACTGGCGAAATATTATGAGAAGAAGCAAAACTGGGAAGAGGCCACAAATATTCTGAATCAAGGGATGGACGCGTTACCTGAAGATACAGATGGATACCAGACGTTTAAGGTGCAAAAATTACTTGTGGAATCCTACCAACACCCTGCATCTGCTCTGGAAAAGTTGAACAAGGTAAAGCCGTATGAAGTTAAAGGATACCATTACGCTGAACTTTTAAAACGGCAAACAAAGCTTTTGATGGATGCAGGTCAACTGGATGAGGCTTACGAGAAGTTGACGAAAGGGATGGAATATCTGGAGCGGAATCATGCTGTCCTCAAATCCATCCAGGACCGTCTAGAAGCATGGAAGAACGGTGAAAATCTTGTAACCTATCAAGGGAAACTTCAAACAGAGGAAGGGGAGCCGCTTTCCCACGCAAAAGTTTTTCTCGTAAATCCTGAGAGAAAAGGCAACAGTTTTACGGAAAAACAGTCACCTGGCGCAATCACAGATGAACAAGGTCATTTTAAAATTGAAGCTCTTCCTAAAGGGGACTATCAATTGATGCTGGCAATGACGCTTGAACAAGTGGATGGGTACACATGGCCGGTTGAGTCCGATGAGTGGTTAAACGTGAAATCCGATATGAAAAGGAACATCACGCTACCTTCTCTTATCAAAATTAATTCGCCCATTAATGACCAAACAGTAAAAGGGGACAAGGTGGAGTTTTCATGGGAGCCTGTCGAGCAAGCGGCGTATTATCAGCTCCATTTTGGCATTCAATTTGAAGGCGGAGGCATTACCTCTACTGCATCCGAACACATAGAAAGCAATGCGTTCGAGATGTCGAAGCAAGCATTTTTATTCCAATCATTTGGTACAGTTTGGACCTCCACTGGTGATGGAGAAGGAAAAATCGCTCCAGAAAGTTTACTCGGATTGAGCAACCCAAACGTTGATATGTACTGGTATGTGGATGCTTATAATGAGCAAGGAGAAATCCTCACCAGCAGCAACGGCTTCCGATTATCGAAGGAGCACGCAGCGCAGATTCCTTATTTTCATTATGAAAAGCAAACCCTAAAGGAAGCGGACAACCTTTTATTAGATGGAAAAATGGACGAAGCTTTCGCTGCATATAAACAAAAACTAAAGCAGGATCCGGAAGACCTGCACAGTCAGCGTATGCTCTATGAAATCATCTCTTCCAACCGGGATATGTCTCGGTACGAGCAACTCCAAAAAGCATTGCCGTATCTGAAGGAATTAGCAGAACGCACAGATTTGAAAAACTACTGGCACCAACTCGCCACCCATGCCTATCTGGAAGGAGACTGGGAACGGTATAGGAAGTATGTCGAGAAGCAAGACGAGAGTAGGCACGCGTGGGATGGCTATGATTGGGGCAAATATGCCATCGTTTCGATGAAAATGGGCAACGATGATGAGTCTGAGAACTATTTTCTTAACTCCCTCGAGGAAGACGGAAGCAACCGCTTTTCCTTGAGCTATGCGATGCTAGAGCTTCATAGAACAGGTAATTTTGAAAAAGCGAAGCAGATTGTAGAGAAGTACCCAGAAAGAAGCTTGAGAAGCGTCAACTGGGTACAGCGACTAGAAGGGATTCGAAGCCAGGTTGAGGAATCAGCGGAGACAAAAGAGCTGTTCCAAGAGGGTCTGGATCGCTACACATCAGACGGCCATCACTCCTTTAAACAATGGGTAGATCAACTCGACAACGAACCACTTAGCGAGTTCTTTGATACCCTGGAGTGAGATACGGGGACAGGTTCCTCGTCTCATTTTGGGATGGAGGGACAGGTCCCTCATCCCAAAATGAGTTGAAAGAACGATAAATGAAAATAGGGAGACGAAGAGGTGGTTTGCTAGGATGAAGGTCCACTGACCATAATTGGTTTAGTGGATCTTTTTTGTTTTGGTACCTATCATAGCGGGAAAATAAATTCTGAATATTGGAAAGGACGCAAGGAGGTCAAAATAATGTCAGCAAACACAGATTCTATTAATCTCTACAAAGACACTACTGGAAGGTGGCGTTGGCAGAGAAAAGCATCCAATGGTGCTATTGTTGGAGCTTCAACGGAAGGGTATGTTAATAAAAAAGACTGTAGAGACAATGCGATAAGGAATATGGTTGAAGTAAGCATTCATGAATAGATCTCCCAGTAACTATTACTGGGAGATCTATTTTTTGAGCTTTGTAGAGTGAGACGAGGAACCTGTCCCCGCATCCCATCCACCATTTATCCAATCACGTGCCCCCAGCCATTTTCTTCTGTGGCATAGAAGTCACCAATCGTGAAGCCTCCGCCTAAGACTTCAAAGGGGTGCAAGTCGCCTAATGGATCTGTTTCTAGTCCCTGCAAATGGACGGTTACTTTCGTTAGGTACTTTTCTTTTGTTTGGAAATCTGGTGATGTGTCTCTTGATGTAATTCTCGTCGAGTGTATTCCTGGTTTATTAGGGTTTGGGAATGCATGGATATTTAGGTGAGGAGTTAGTGTTGCATCTGGTATTTTTTCAATTGTCTCCTCGAGGTTACATTCCAATCGGATAATTTCTTTTCCGTATCTTGTTGCTTTTGCTGTTACGTTAGCGCCATTGTGATCTAAGGTAATGTCAGCGTATTTTTTTGGATATCCCCATAACTCTCTTCCTGCTGCAATGGCGGCATCATGGTTTTCGTATTCATATAAAAAGTAGCCACCATACGTATCATCATATTTCACAGGAATCGTTAATGCACAATCCATGTATGGGATTTTATCGCAATTGGAAAAATCGGTTATCGACACAAATAGGATATTATCCACATAGTCAAATGGAGTATCTTCTAGATAACGCTTGATAACCGTTTCGTCCACTCGAAGGTACGCAAAGATGGATTTTTGATCCATGCACTCATATGGTACAAAAGGTGAGGGATAAAGTGGTGCATGGACCGGCATGTTGTTGTGTTTCATCATGTGACCTCCTGTTCTTTTATATGGTTTGATTCAGGTGATTGTTCGATTTTTGGTTGATGGGGTGTGAGTTTACTGACGATAACAATGGCTAAGATAGCGGCAATTGTACCTGGAATTAACTCATACAAATAAGCAGCGTAAGGAGTTTCTTTCCAGATTATCGTGATAACTGCACCAGATACCATACCAGCAAACGCTCCCCATTTTGTAACGAAATTTGAATAAAGCATCATGATGAGAAGTGGTCCGAAGCTAGCTCCTAAGCCTGCCCACGCATACAAGACTAGTGTGAATACAGCTTCGATGTTCATTAAAGCTATTCCAGTAGCTACTAATCCTAAGCCAATCATGGTCCAACGGCTTATTTTTACTAGTTGCTTATTGGTGAAGTCTTTTTTGACCACAGATTTCAAAATATCACTAGCCAATGCTTGTGTTGCTACCATTAGCTGAGATGAGAACGTGGACTGAATAGCTGCAAAAATAGCCCCTAATACTATTCCGGCTAGTATAGGGTGCATGGTGTCCAGGGTTAAGTTTGGGAATACATACTCTGGATCATTAATTGATGGAACTAAAATACGCCCGATTAATCCGAGTAAGTTAGAACCAGTCATCACGACAATTACCCAGAACATAGCGATGATGGTACCACTTTTTACACTTGCTTCATCTTTTGCAGATAGGAAACGTTGGACGATATGGGGTTGACCAGGTTCTCCAAGCCCAAAGCCAACTAGACCTACAATGACACCGAAAGCTGCTGCTCCTGTTGAGCCACCACCTGTCGATAGCAGTATGGGATCGATGGATTGAAGTGTTTTAAAAAATTTTCCGAAGCCACCCAATTGTCCGAGAATCATATACAAAGGGAAAATAATTAAAACCGCTAGCATGATTATCCCTTGTGTAACATCGGTCCATACGACAGAACGGTAGCCACCAAATATAGCGTAGCCGATTACGAAAGCAGCAGACAAAACAAGTCCGGTATTAAATTGGATACTTAGAATAGAATCTAGTGCTTTCCCTGCAGCGGTTAATTGTGATGCCATATAAGCAATGAAAAAGATTGCAATAATGATGCTTGCGGTAATTTTGATAAGATTTGTTTTATCACCTAGTTTTTTACCGAAAAAATCAGCAAGGCTTAACGCGTTTGTATCTTTTCCGGATTCCCGAAGCTTAGGTGCAACGATAAACCAATTGATAAAATACCCAGCAACGAATCCTGGCAACATCCACATCGTAGAAATTCCGGCTGCATAGGCGTACCCTGCTGCACCTATGAAAATCCACCCGCTTGTATCCGTAGCGCCAGCGCTGATTGCTGTAGCTACTGGACCAAAGTTTCGGTCTCCCAAGTAATAGCCTTCTTCACTTTTTGTTATAAATCTTTCTGCCATGATGCCAATCGCGAACACAAGGGTTAGGTACAAAAGAAAGGTAATAATCATTTTGCTTTGTCACCCTTTCGTTTATTTAGATTGACGAGAAGAATCGTAAGGAGCATACTGCCTACCGGTGTAATGACATAAAAGAACCAGATTAACGCCTCATTTTGCATACAACCTCACTCCTTTTTTATATTTTAAAGCTTCACTTTCGAAGAGCCTTCTAATTTTTCTAGAACATTACCGTAAGATAAGGTGAAATCACCGACTACGTATTGTGCACCTATTACGGACACGTCGCCGAGTTCCGCCAAAGGATCTGCATCAGAATGTTCCCAATTTACTGTAGCAGAGCCTGTCTTTTTTTCATGGAATGTAGCATTTTCGAATTCATTTCGGATGATCCAGTTAATATCTGTTCCGTAAACCTCTGGGTGGGGCATGCGTTTTACCTGCAATCTTGGGAAAAGGGCAGGGGGTTCAAAATCTAGCTCTTCTTTCTTGAACTGAATTTCAAGGATGGTTTTACCTTTACGTTTGATGCTTCCATATACTTCGTCATCTGTTTGATGGAACGTGACCTCGCCTAATTTCTTCGGATAACCCCAAATTTCTCGACCAGCACAAAGGGCATCATCTGTATCAACATATTCAAATGCCATGCACGCTCCGTCTAACTCTTTATACTTACATGGAATCACAAGCCCACCTTCAGAATAGGGATCTAGACCTTCAACATAATCATTTTGTAGAACAAATACTTCGAACACGTCTGATGTTACTTCGAATTCTTTTGGCAAAAATTGCTGGAGTTTCGTTTTGTCTGCCTTGCAAAAAGCACTAACCTTTTTAAAGTTTTTATAGTGATACGGTAGTTTGGAGTATAAAGGAGCATACTCCGGTAAAATCGAATACTCATAGGATTTCATTATTCATTCTCCCCTTTCTAATCTGTTACCCCCTTATATGCAAAAAACGTGCCAACATAAAGAGTGTTGATTTGACGGAATTTTAAGAAAATTTAATATCTACATAACTCACATCATTTATATGAAAATGGGTAATTACTCAATTTTGGGTAGGTTTTTCATCTTTTGCTTATACACTTCCGAATTTAAATTGTATTTCTTGATTTTATTACTCAATGTTTGTTGTGGTATATCTAAATTTCTAGCTGCTTTAGAGATGTTGCCATTTGTTGTAGACAACTGCTTCGTAATAAGGTCGATTTCAAGTTTTCTCACTTCATGTTGTAGTGTAGTATTCCGGTCGTTTTTTACATAATCTTCTGAAGTAGTTTGAGGGGGAAGAGAGACAATCTCATCCACTTGGATATCTTCTTTCTGGATAATGCTAGATGTAGTAAGGTTCATCGCTCGTTCAATCATGTTTCTTAATTCACGAATGTTTCCAGGCCAATTGTAGTTATAAAAATAATCCATCACTTCCTCATCAACCTTTATGACACTCTTCTGCAATTCATCGTTATAGAGGTTTATAAAGTGATCAACTAGTAATGGAATATCACTTTTTCGATTCCGCAATGGAGGTAATTCAAGATAAAGGACATTTAATCTATAATATAAATCAGCTCGCAATTCCTTTTTATGTAGCAATTCCTTGGGGGGAACATTGGTTGCTGCAATCAATCGAAAAGATACGGAAATCTCTTTTGAGCCACCCACTCTACGGACTTTTTTATCTTGAAGAACACGCAATAATTTTCCCTGTAACGATAAAGGCATGGAATTGATCTCGTCTAAGAAGAGGAGACCTCCATCAGCTAATTCAAATAAACCTGGTCTATCCTCAGCTCCAGTAAAACTACCTTTCACCGTCCCAAATAAAATACCCTCTAACAAACTTTCTGGAATGGCAGCACAGTTTTGAGCAATGAAGGGAGCATTTTTTTCCATCGAAGAATTCTTGATAGCTTGAACAACCAATTCCTTCCCAGTACCCGTTTCACCATATAAAAAAATTGGTGATGTGCTTTTAGCGTACACGGGGATTTTCTCCTTCAATTGTTGTATTTCAGGCGTAGCACCTATGAAATGGTCTGTACTTGAGATCTTGTATGGATTTTTCTTGTTCTGGGATTCAGATTGTTGTTGTTGAAGATGTACTAAGCGTTCAGAAGTATCATGAAGGGCAGAGACGTCTTCAAACACCTCGAATACACCTACAATGACGTTATCTTCATAAATCGGGTAAGTCGACGTAAGCGTAGTTTTTCGTTCTCCTCTATATGTAATGAACGTTTGAACATTATCTATTATTGACTGACCTGATTCCAACACTTTTAAGATGGTGCTATTTGACTTACTAAGGTTGGGGAAAACAGAGAATAATGATTTTCCAATAACATTCTCAGGGTTTAATCCAATATGCTCCGCAGCCTTATTCATGTAAAAAAACGTCAAATCCGCATCAACAATGATTACACGTTCCCTCAACGTCTCGATCACTTGCTCGTAAATTTGTGAATTAGTAAAACGGTATCCCATACTAGACCATCCTTTCTTTTTGTTTACTATATCATGAAGTAGGAAAGGAGGGACATGGGAGAAGATGAGACGCGGGGACAGGTCCCTCGTCTCATTTTGGGATGGAGGGACAGGTCCCTCATCCCAAAATGAGTTGAAAGAACGATAAATGAAAATAGGGAGACAAAGAGGTGGTCCCCCCGACCAAATATCAGGAGTGAATCAAGGACGCGAAACGAAACAATGTCGGCTTACGCAGATTCTATTAATCTCTACAAAGACACTACTGGAAGGTGGCGTTGGTAGAGAAAAGCATCCAATGGTGCTATCGTTGGAGCTTCTACGGAAGGTTACGTTAATAAGATAAGAACGACTGCAAAGACAATGTGAAAAGAAATATGGTTCAAGTAAGCAGATCTCCCAGTAATAATTACAGGGAGATCTATTTTTTGAGCTTTGTAGAGTGAGACGAGGAACCTGTCCCCGCATCCCATTTTTCTTTCAATACATATTGATAGAATAGTCTGAAAAAAATTATAATTGAAGTGTGATAGAAATATAAGTAATGTTGCAAAGAGGAGATGACTGTTGTGAGAAAGAGAATTGAGGAAATTGCACAACGATTACCAGAAGGTCACAAGGATATCGCGGTGTATACAGACCATGTGTTTGAGGCATTGGATAACTACTCAGAGGAACATCGTAAATTGATTGCTACCAATGCAGCTCATGGTGCTGATCCAAATCCAGACACGGAAAAAGAATTTCGGGACAACATTGCTGATACGAAGCGGATGATGATTCAAGTATTAGAAAAAACTGCCCAAGATTTTGAGCACAAAGGCGATAAATATTGGGATAAGAACTATGATGATGGCATAGATATGTAAATCCTCATAGGAAGTGAAAAACCTCCAGTTACTGGAGGTTTTTATTTTGAATGGGAAGAGATACCTGTCCCTTCATATCACCTTGGAGGAGAGCGCAGTGAACTTATCTCTACTGTCTCTTTAGAACAATAACCCCATCAATCACTTGCATATCATTGAATGGATTGTCTTGTGCTACTGCTTGTATGGTGAAGTCTGGGTGGAAATACCCTAATTTAAACTTCTCTCGAATTTGTTTCGACTTCTGAGAAGTAGTGTTTTGTTTTGTTCCGAAATATTCTAAAACTACATCTAGTGAAACATAAGAATCATTATCTTTATCAAATAAAAAGTTGATTGTAGCTAATGCATGAATGACCCAGCAGCCCAATTCTTAATTTTTCCCCTCGAGAAAGGAACCTCTCTTTTTCTAGCCATTTTCTCGATAAGTTTTTTACTAATCTCTGCGTATTCGTCAGTTAAGTATTGGTTCCGACACAAACGCTTGGTCAATTGATTCTTCATCAACAAGCATGATGTTCTCTTCATGAAATTCCCGTTGATTTAATTGTTCAAATACATACAGTAGAGAGAAGCTCTTGAAGAAGTTTTTGAGAAGCTTATCCAATGGAGAGCGGGAAATAAGACTTCTGACGAGATGATTGCTTCGCTTGTCGTCTTTACTGATACTATTGTTTGAGTGAAAAGAATGGGATGAAGGGACAGGTCCCTCGTCTCATTTTTTAAAGATGGTCTCTGAGCATGATAGATTTTTATAAAAAAATGGACCTCCAACCATAGGAGGTCCATTTATATTCATCTACTGAGTAGATACTTCTTTTATTTTATCTGCTGTACGCAAAGGAGGACTCGATGCTGATTGAGATCCATCCCAATACACTATTATCTTTGTGCCAACCTTTAAATTTTTGTACTCACCCCTTGGGAAATGATAGTAAGCACCGTTACTATTTTTAGCTATATCTTCTAATTCTTCAGCATTTTTGTTAGAGATCTCATCTTCACTTATGTTCGGTATCAATAATATTTCGGTAAGATTATTCACATCATCTTTCTTCTGCACAACGATTCCTTCCTGTTGATGTGTAGATTGCCCGCAAGATCCCAGAACAAAAGCAAATAGAATGAAGGGAATCAATTTTTTCAAATTAATGACCTCCTTATAAAATAGTCATCACACATATCAAAACACATTGAACTTAGATGTTTAAAGTGTATCATACGTTTCCATATTTTGTGTTAGAGCACATTTTATTCAATCATTCATTTAGCTTTATTTCGTTGGTTTTGTATGCTATCTAACCCATGAAAGTTTAATAAAAAAAGGGCACAAGAGGCAGTGATACTACCGCTTGTGTCCCTAACCTATTACTAAATGAAACGAGGTACCTGTCCCTCCGTCTCACTTAAACATCAACTGGTTCTGGTTCGGAAACTTTTGGTTTTCTGACCAATGCCATAATTCCAGCGATCAAATAAGCAATGCCGCCAAAGAAGCTAAGGAATAATGTAGCAATGGTGCCGATAACAGCTGTCACAATCAAAATGATGCCGCTAGTTTTTGGCTTCTTGTTCCCTTTTAGTAAAAAGATAGACAGGCCGCCTAATCCTACTCCTATTAAGGAAGCAACCAATACATACGTAGTAAAACTACTAATCATATTAGCCATTTCATTCAGGTCAATCGTCTGTCCACCTTCCATTTGGGAGTACGTTTCATTTAACGACTCTTGAAGCATTTGCTGAAATTCAGGATTGCCCTGCACGCTTAAGAAAATAATGCTTAGGCCTAGTAATCCTGTGAACATGACCATGCCTATAATAGTAATGATAATTTCTGCTTTTCGACTCATCCATAAACCTCCTCTATCAAACATGTAACATAACTCCCTCTACTATATCATGGCACCGGCTTTTGAACATAATAACAGCATTTACCAACTTTCCTTCAACGGCGTCAGACCCCATCGTGCTAATTTGGAAAAGAGAATTGCATATTCCTGAATCTTTGGGACGAGGAACCTGTCCCTGCGTCTCACCCTTCATCTGAGGCGAAACAACCATGGAGAACACCCCTCTAGAAGCCGATATAAAGAAAGTACGATGATGAAGGGGAGACGTGTGATGTGATGTTTTACAGAATAATAGTATGTTTGTTTTTGTCATTTATGATTGTTGGAGGTTTACCGATACATGGGGAAAAACGGGATTATCGTTCCTCTTATAGCACTTGGGTGTGGAGAACGTATCAGATCGTTGATCACCAAGAGGAGTTATTTCGTGAGTTAGAATCAAAACGAGTACAGAAAATCTATCTTCAAGTGAACCGGGATATCTCAAAAGTTGAATACAGAACGTTCATTCAGAAAGCTAGTAAAAAGGGGATGGATGTTTATGCGTTAGAAGGATCACCTAGTTGGGTTGAAATAGATAATCAACGAGCTTCGTTGTTCATGGATTGGTTGGAAAAGTATCAAAAAGAGGCAAGTCAGCCTCAGCAGTTCACAGGTATTCATCTTGATGTGGAACCTCATGCTCATGCCATGTGGGACACAAATCAACAAAAGGCCATTACTAGATATCAAGCTATCTTAAAATCGTTTCGTAAAAAGGCTGCTGCGCTGAATCTTCCTTTTGAATCGGATCTTCCCTTTTGGTTTGATGGTGTATCATTTGATAACGAAAATGGTAAAGGGCGCCTAAGCGATTGGGTTATCCGAAATACGGATGGTATTACGGTTTTGGCTTACCGAAATTTTGTGGAAGGTAAAAATGGAATCATTCCATTGATTGAGCATGAAACGGAGTATGCCAATAAGCTGAATACAAAGGTGGAAGTTGGGGTGGAGACGAAGGATATGAACCCTGCCTATTTGACCTTTTATGAGCTGGGACAACAACAAATGAATGACGTACTTGGAAAAGTAGCCAACCACTACGGTGATGCATCCAGCTTCAATGGGTTTGCCGTTCATGAATATAATAGTTGGACAGAAATCGATAAGGAACCGATCTCATATGAAGAAGATGCCTTTATATTGTACAAATCGAAAAAGAATGTTGGTGTGAATCATAACTGGGTGATTCAGCTTAATACAGCCTTAGATGAGGAGTCTGTTCATAGTAAAACCGTCTATGTAAAAAAGGATAATGGAGAAAAGATAGATGTGAACGTGAACCTTGAAGGTGCTGATCGAGTGGTGGTTCAGTCCCCTAAGGGAGGATATGAAACAGGGGCGTCTTATACGCTATATATCGATGACGAGGTATTATCGGTGAAAGGGAAAAAAATGAAAAATGGCGTGTTCATGCCATTCATGATAGAAAACTAGTTTGCGGTGATGTGATGAAGAAATGGGACGAGGAACCTGTCCCTGTATCTCAAATTGGGACGAGGAACCTGTCCCCGCATCCCACCCTGGCACCTGTTTGCTATTATCGTTTATACTTAAGTCAGTATGTACTAGAAATGAGGTGGGGCTACATGATCAAGCACTACACGATTCACTACCAACACGGCGTTGGTGTGGAGAACGAAGATGCCTATGTCCTGAATGAAGAAGCTGGTATTTTTGCTGTTATCGACGGGGCAACTGGGATAGGTGGTCTTCCTGGCAAGCTATCTTCAGCTACGATGAAGGAGTCGCTGGATACTTCGGAGAGCGGCACCACTCTTTTTCAAGAGGTAACACGAGCTAATCAGGAAGTAGGCAAAAGAAATGCGGAGCAAAACGGCCATGACCATATTGATAACGTTCCCCGTCAGGATCGTAGCACGTGCGGTATGGCGGCCATTAAACTGTATGAATCCGGTCAAATGGAGTTCGCTCATACTGGGGATTGTATGTTGTTTATCGAATACAGTAACAATGATATCCGATGCGTGACGTATGATCATGTGTCCAAATTTGATAGCGTCACGATCGCTTCTGTGGAACAAACATGGGATGAGCTGTTGGAGCCTGGAGAAAATCCAAATACATGGTCAGAGGATCGCATTGAACAAGCCTTAAGGGATATTCGTGAAAAAAATATGCCGATTCTGAAGCGGAACCGTTCGAACATTAATAAAAAACATGGCTACAGCATCATCGATGGAAGCAAGGATGCCGAACAGTTCATGGAGCATGGAAAGCTCTACTTACATAACGCGACACGAATTCTCATGCTTTCCGACGGACTTCAGCTCCCTGATAGCAAAGCCAACGGCCAGCAAGTTTGGATGGAGACCGCAACTTATGCATTTGATCATGGGCTAGAGAAGTTGCAGGAAAAGGTAAATCATCTTGAAAAAGAGGATCCTGCATGTATTCGGTATCCTCGGTTGAAGCAGGCGGATGATAAGACTGGGGTTTTGATTGAGTTAATAGAATAGAATGGTAATAGTCGCTTCTCCATTATAGGAGGAGCGATTTTTTTATTGTCGGGAAATTGTTAAGTGTAGGCCCCAGCATATACGTTGTTCTCAGGAAGCTTGAACCTTTTTTTAATTTCCAAACAACTAGAATTTGAGTCATAATTCCTATGCCTTCTAATATTGTCATAGATGTAGTGGTAAATTGGAGGGAGTGTAGTGATGAACTTTTGTACGGAGTGTGGTCATCCTATGAAAGAGGATCAAATGTATTGTGAAGAGTGCGGGACTAAGAGAGAGGTTAATCCTAATCCTAAACAAAAAGAAATCATTCCAAATGCGCCTTATAGGGCTCAACGACCTAAGCAACCTATGTCCAAGCAAAACAAGTTTATTCTAGCTACGTTAGGAATTGTTGCGGTTTTGTTAATAGGCACTCATTTTATTCTTACATCATTATTTGATCCCATGAAGACGATACAAGCCGTAGATAGGGCGCTCATAGACAATGACAGTGGTGCATTTTTTCAAGAGGTATCAGTAGACGAAGCAGCTTTATTAGATAAGCAACAGTACTTAACGTATGTAAAAGAACTAGAGTGGGATCAACTTCGAGCTCAACTTGTAGAAGCTGTTGAAGCGGAAGAGGGGGATTTTTTTGATACACCCATAATGGACCCTAATGGAGGTGCTATTTTTGTGGTGAAAAGGGAAGCGATTATTCCAGGTTTATATTTTACCTATAGCATTGAAGCCATACCGAATCAAATTGCATTATCCTCGAATTTCGACTCTACTTTTTCAATAGATGACAGATCCATAGATATACAGGCAGGTGACTATTATACAGACTTCCTTACAGCATATCCTGGAGAATACACAATCGTGGGTACTGCGTCCAATCAATATGGAAAGTTTAATATGGAAGAAAGAATTACTGTAGAGGCCTCTCAAAATCAAAAATCCAAATATGAACTACATTTTCCTTCTCGTCGTTTTTACTTAGATACAAACGAGAGTAATGCGATCTTGTTTTTGAATGGGAAAAGTACGAACAAGAGGATAGCTGACTTTCAAGGAGAGTTAGGACCATTACCGACGAATGGGCGTGCGGAAGTTTATGCTGAATGGACTTCTAGTAAGGGAGAGAAGGTTCAATCACAAGTGCTGAATTTGAATGAACACACTAGTGATGCGCTTTATATTGACATTGTTAAGCCTAAAAAAGAAGAAGCCCAAACAGAGGTAGTGACTAAATCGAAAGAGGATGAAAAAGAAGAGGAATCCAATACAGAAACCAGCGAAACAGTTGAAACGTCCATAAGTGAACAGCAAGCTATTCAACATGTGCTTACCTTTCGAAATAATTACGAGACTGCGTTAAATACAAAAGACTATAGTAAAATTGCCAATTTTTTATTAGACGGCGGATCTGCTTATGAGGAGTTATTTGCCTACATTAATGACATTAAAGGGGAGGAGTTCGTTTTTAATTTTACAAGGAATCAAGTTACAAATAGTAAGATTGTTAATAAAAACACAGCGCTGATATCAACGGCTGAGAACTTCATTTTTACAAACAATCAAGGTCAGCAAATGGAATATGACAGATATAAAACCTACACAGTTATGTTGATAGAGGGTGTTTATAAGATAAAAACAATTGATATAAGTGATACAGAAACGAAAGATTTATAGTAATATCGAATTTCATGAAAGGAGGAGAGAGGTACATAAGCGAGATGGAAATATTTCATCCAGAGGGGGAGACATATGAATACATGTTCAAATTGTGGGATCACGTTAGAGGGTGGGAAGTTCTGTGGTAAATGCGGTACTCCTGTAGCGGAAGGTGTAACAGGAATCTCTGAAATTACGCAGGAAGCGAAGCCAGTCCTAGCGAATGATGGAGGGTATGTACAGGTTACACATGATCCTGCGAAGCCAAACGCTGTAAAAGAAGCAACGAGTCACTACTTTAATTTTATAAAAGATATATGGACCCAACCGACCAAAGCAGCTCGTTCGGCAGACGAAAGCTTATTGATGAACGGTGTCATTTCTGTGGTTCTATATGCGCTAATGTTTCCGCTTATTTTGTACGTAGGAATGAGAAGTGTTCTTGGGACAATGGGCGTATTAGGAGAATTTGCAGGCGCAGCTGTACCCTTAGGAAAAATGTTTCTTCAGCCGTTTCTATATTTCACTCTGTTCCTCGCAATAGTTAGTGTTATCATGTTTGGACTTATAAAACTAAGCAATTCCAACATAACCTATAAAAAAGTCGTTACGCTATTTGGAATCTATCTCATTGCTCCCGCTATTATATTAGTTCTATCTCTCCTTTCCTTGCTAGTTAACATCTATTCGTTATTCACTATATTCTTGATACTTGGTTTTCTTGGATTGTTTGCATCTATTGCGTTCAGTTTCCAAACACTCAACCGTGACTATACAGGTGGATTAGATCCTCAGTACAGTACCTTTTTAACTTATATTGGAATAGGAATTGTGATATGGCTTTTCGCTGAAAGTCAATTTATTTCAAATCTTCGGCAGTTCTATGAAGAGATGAATTATTTAATGTGACATCCTATTAGAAAAAATCACTTCTCCATATGGGGGAGTGATTTTTTATCGTATAGCGAGCTATAAAAATGTTGGCTCGTGTAAAATGGACCACGTCCAGCTCCAGAGCCCACCGACTAGTATGTTTCCGTCGTCTCCGTACGATAAGTTAACATCGAATCGATTGCGCTTTTGTTCTTTAGGAATGAAACGGATTACGGATGAAATCGTATAACTATTAAAGGAGAGATGCGTGATGCTTAAATACCTAGGTATCGGCTCGGTTATTACATTAGTAGGTTTGATCCACGGTTTCTACACAAAAGATTGGGAAATGGCGCTGACCATCATTGGTGTAGGTGGTGTCGGGCCTTTACTAGGCGTAGCGTTACTGACTGGAATTTTTGTGAGCGGCGACCAGTATCGGTTTAATAAAAAAGTGGAGATGGAAGAGGATAAGGAGAAAAAAGACTCTTGGATTACGAGGTTGTTGATGATTAGTGCGCCGAATATTGGGTTATTGATTGTGCTGTTTGTCGTTAGTTATGTAGCTGGGTAAGAAAGGAGGGGAACGATGGCATTTATTCCTTTACCTATATTTTGCATCATTTTTGGTGTTATTGGGGTATTCGTAAATTTGAAAAATGTCATGAACGGTAATGTTAGCGAAGCATTTGTGGGAATATTTTTAGGCGTTATTGCTGGTGTGTTGATCGATATTTTCTTCCTATTGTTAAATCGATTGAAATAATAAAAAGGTCCACTAACTAGAGTGAACCCTTTTCGCGTCGCTTTAGAAGCCTTCCATTGCTTGATCCTTCAACTCTTGCTTCCATCGCTCCTTCATTTGCTCGTAGTTTTCTTTCACCTCAGAAGCGGCGTCTTTGCTGTGGCCATTTTCGGCTAATTTCGATTGCATGGAGCTATAGATAGTCTTGAAGGCGCTATCCATATTAGATTCTAAGCGGTCTGCGGCTTCCTTATATTTTTGATAAAAGTACGAGTAGGAGACATCCTCTCCGTTGTTTTTCTTCCTTTGATATTCTGCCAAGGCGTGTTTAGCTAGTTCATCTATTTTTGATTGGGCTTGTTGTTCCAATTTATTGATAGCTGGTTGATGATTTTGCTTGATTTCATTTACAGTTAGATTGTCGTCTGATGATGTGTTTTTGTCTGAAGGGGATTCCGATTGTTGCTCGTTGTTAGACTTCGTTTGTTGTTCTGACATCTCTACCTGGAACTCAGAATCGACAATCTCGTCCACTTGCTGATCGGCTGTATCGTAATCCTTTATGAAGAACAGGTATGCCACCCATCCAGCTCCAATCAGAACAATACTAAAGAAGATAATGCCAATCCATTTCCGCATAAATGTTCACTCCTGAATGAGACGAGGAGACAGGTTCCTCATCTCATTTATTGCTTTTGGGATGAGGAACCTGTCCCTCCGTCCCATCGCTTTTAGATGAATTATAGCATGTATAGAATGAAAGTTAATAGCGCAAAGGTCTCTTCTCGGTGCCAGACCCTCAGCACGTTACGGCGTCACCGCACTATCACAATGGGGGTCTGACACCGAGAAAGGAGTAATACCCGACAACTACTGGAATACTAAGTGCTAATGACGGGTAAGTACCTACATACCATAAAAAAAGTGCCATACAAAAAGGAGCGTTACATATGAAAAAACTAGTACACAAAGCCAGGTGGGTTTTACTGCTAGGAATGCTTTTACCTATACTCCAGCCTGGTTCAGCAGAGGCTGCTTTTGGTCCTGATGAATGGCTGGAATACAGGTTAAATGATGCGAATAATCCAGTGCATCAGTCTGAGGGTGAAACGCCATTAGAGAGCAAGAAGTTCGATACTAATGATCAAATCCGTTCCACGCCCGTTGTGGTGGGTAATCGTATTTTTATTGGGAATCATAATACCGGAGATTTGTACGCGTATAACATCAAAACAGGGGAGCAGTTGTGGACAAATCAGGCACCGAATTGGGTGCACTCGGAGATGATTTTCCATGACGGCAGTTTGTTTGTTGGGTTCGGAAATCGATTTTTTCAGGAGAATGGATTACGCGGAACGAAAGAAAGCGGTGTAATGGCGCTCGATGCAGATACAGGTGAGACGCTGTGGACTGCGAAGACAGAAGGCGAGGTCATGCCAACACCTGCCTATCATGATGGTTTTGTCTACGCGGCGACTGGGGACCGTCATTTGTACAAGCTGAATCCTGAATCAGGTGAAGTGAACGAAAAAATTGAAATCGGCTCCACGTTTAGTATGTCGTCCCCGAATATCTCAGATGGTAACTTATTTGTAGGTGGAGGAGCACCGAAGCCATATACATTCTATTCTGTGGACTTGGAAACAGATGAGATTGCATGGAAAACGGAAATTCCAGAAGTATTTGCTGGACTGGACGATGTCCCGCCTGCCATGGATGAAAACATCGTCGTTACAACAGCGCTTGAGAAAAAGACACTTTCCTTTAAAGAAGCGTATCAACAGGAAGGTTTCTTCCAAATGTATCAAGAGATGACCAAGTGGCTATTGAATATAGAAAGTCGCATAAAAAAGCCTGATCATATGATGTATGCCATGGATAAGGAAAGTGGCGAAATCCTATGGGAAAGCAGCCTTGGCATTGGAGATATGGTCTCGAATAATAAATCAGGTGCTCCGATGATTTACGATGGTAAGATTTTTGTAGGCAGTCCGATTACGAAGACGTTTTATGCTTATGATTTGAAAACGGGAGAGCAGCTATGGAATTTCCCTAATGCAGTAATGAAAGCTCCTCCTGTTGCGGCAGATGACGTTGTGTATTTTACGAATAAAAAAGGATTTGTGCACGCCCTTGATACAGAGACAGGCGAGGAGATTGGACGCAAGCTTCTTGGTGGAAAACTAGCCCCATCTGGCCCGATTATCATGAACGATACGCTAATAGTCGGTAGCCAGGATAGCAATGTATATGCCCTACCGACAGAAGAAATTCGCAATGCATCTGATGAATACGATGAAAAACTAGCAGCAGCAACAGACAGTAAAGGTGGCTATGTCTTTTTCGCTTATGTGCTGCCATTAGTGGTTCTAGGTATTGTGGTCGCAGCAGTAATTGCTGTCGTTAGAAGACGAAACAAACACTAGCGGTGCCAGCCCAGCGCTGTAGTAGTGTGGTAAAGTGCGAATGCTAGAAAAGGGAACGAGGCCGAAATGGTCTTGTTCCCTTTTTCTTTTTTAATGAAGGATGGCGTGCTCCACTCAACACCCATATAAACCAAAAACTGTTAAATCACTTTAAATAACCTATCAAAAAAGATACTATTAAGAAAAAGGAGGAATTAAATGAAAAAATTTTGTTTATCTATGATGTTAACCTTTATTCTTAGCTTTGTTGGCCTGCAGAGTACTGTTTTGGCTGAATCAAACTCAAACGAAAACATTGCCACCGATAAGATGTGGGCGATTACATTCAACACAACTATGTCACTTGAGTCTGCGAAAGAAGAAATTAATGTACATAATCATGATGGAGCGGTTATCTCTACTACAATCTCTTATGGAGCTAATGAAAAACAAATTCTTGTGCACCCTCCTAAGGAAAACTATGCTCCAAACACCACCTATACCCTTACTGTTCATGATGAAATAGTGAGTAAAAGCGGTGTGAAAGCCTCATACAATGAACTTCACTACCCAAAAGGAAGGGTGGGGAGATTATCACTCCATAAAAGAGATGCAAATGAAGGATCCAAAAGGGGAAGCCTACACAGTACATTTGCTAGCTGATGAACAACCACCAGCTATCTCTTCTTCAACTATGTGGTTTGATAATCCATACAAGGCTGAATTCAAGCTTGCAATTGAAAATGATGCTTCTAAAAAAATAGTATCTACTCCAATCGCAGGATCAGAAGAGACCACTTTCTATCAAAATGAAGCGGTTGCTTTAGATGATTTGGTTAGGAAAATAAACGACAACGTATTTGTGATCTCTCAGATGGCTTACTCCTCTTCAACAGAAGATTATTTTTATGCTGTTCAAGATGGAGGAATAGAGCTAATAACCTTTTCATTCGCAGATGGAGAAACGTCCTCTAACATAATTAACACATTTAAAAAGTTTGATTATCTAAATGACACCACCTATCAACAAGCTTTTTATAACAATGCATTTGGTTTAACCCTTCATACGCAATACACATTCAATCATGAAGACGTAGTATTTACCCAACAGCAAGGACTGGATGAAAAAGCATTCCAGAAAAAAGCGGAGGATATAGTCAATTCCGTACATGAAATCTTTTATGATGACCTTATTAGTACTGTTGGCAGTTCCGAAGAGCGCGATTTCTCTAGAATAAAAGATGATTTACGCCCGCTTGTTACACAGGATCATTTGGAAAAAATAGAGGATGCTTATTATGATGTCTGCATAGAGTGTGAGGCATGGTACATGAATGTCGATTGGTCTTGGGATATTCACATGAACACCTTAGAGAATACACCAAACCAAATGACAGCAGAGACCGTAGAGTTAGAAGGCATAATGGCTTCAGGTGGATACGATGTAGTTTCACTTAACAAGGAAAACGGAAACTGGAAGCTCGCTCATTTTTCAGGAAGTCTATTTGATAGTAATCGTCACTTAAATTTATCAAAAGACCAAGCCAAGCAAATTGCCCTAGAATTAAATACAGTTAACAGTGTCAGTTACTTAGGGAAAAACACAGAGCAAAATACAGACCATAATGGAGATACTTATACAACCACTATCTATCGTTTCTCTGTTAATGATGGAGAAGGGACAATGACAGTAGACGCTTCCACAGGCTCCGCTTTCTATTAGATTGCGGTGCCCGCGGCTATTATTGGTGCCAGACCGCCACTCCGGTAGAGCGCTAAAGCGGTATGCATCGATACAGCATGTTATACTATCCATAAACACCCTTAGCTGGAGTGATACTCATGCTAGAGAAACTAAAACAGTTGTTTACACCGAAGCAGTGCGCTATCTGCAAGCAAAAACCGCAAGAACCGCGCCCCTACTACAACGACCAGGGCGAGAAGGTGCTCGTTTGCCAGAAATGTGTGCCTTATGCGGAAAGGCGAGCGATGCGACGGGTATAATGTAACCATTCCAAACAAAAAACCTTATTGCCTCAGGATTACCTCTTGAGTGCAATAAGGTTAATTTATTGTAGTATTCAATTGTTTCTCCCCCTACAAATCGGTTATCTACCTGGTTTACGTTGGTCAATCATATCACGAATTTCAGCTTCTGTTAGGATCATTGGTTTTTCCTCCCCCTGTTTTCCATCTACGAATATCAACCGTTAGCGCGAAACGAATCGTACTACATCCAAACCATCTATCTAGGTCGGCGTTCTTCCATGATGTGTTCTAGCTCGAAGTCGTTATAGTTATACATACCATCACCTCCTTTTCTGTTTATATCGTTTATCTTGGTCTGCGTTGTTCCATTTCATACGCTACTTCAAATTCGTTAAACATGCTGTCATCCCCCTTTTGGTGGTGAGTTGTTGTTGTGTTTCTTTCTCTCTTTCTATCTTAAGTATAGGTGGTGGAGCATTTTTCCATAACGGCAGCGAGCATGAACTTTTCCCGGTCTATAGACGGAGAAGGCTCTCAGACTGCCACAGCGCCCCTACGTTATGATGGGGGAACGAGTCTTTTTAATGAACAAAAAACCTTATTGCCTCAGGATTTCATCTTGAGTGCAATAAGGTTAATTTACTGTATTCTTATTCAATTGTTTCTCCCCCTACAAATCGCTAGTTTCTCTCTATCTTCTTGGTTTCCGCTGGTCAATCATATCGCGAATTTCAGCTTCTGTGAGAATCATGGGTTTCTCCTCCTTTTTATGGATAATAGTTATCTTGGGCGACGTTCTTCGATTAGATGTTCTAATTCAAAATCATTAAACATAGGGTTTGCCTCCTTCTATGATGTGATTATCGTAAGTGAATCAATTTATTATTTAGGTTTACGTTGTTCCATTTCATACGCTACTTCAAATTCGTTAAACATGCTGTCATCCTCCTTTAGGTGGCGGGTTGTTGTTGTGTTTCTTTCTATCTTAAGTATAGGTGGTGGAGCATTTTTCCATAACGGCAGCGAGCATGAACTTTTCCCGGTCTATAGACGGAGAAGGCTCTCAGACTGCCCAGGTTGGCACAAAAAAAGCCCAACAAGCTCATTTAGGCCTGTTGGGACAGGGTGGGATACTGTATTGGATGTTAGTCACGTTGGTTAACCGTTATGCACGTATCGCTAGGCGGTATGCACAGTTTTTATGCTCATATCGCCCGCCGATACGCTCACTCCAGCGCGGTTTATACTCGTATCGCTGTTCGCTATACTCGCTCCGATCTGGTTTATACACGAATCGCCCGCCGATATGCACGCTTCATCCCGATTAATGCCCGTATCGCCCACCGATATGCATACTTCATCCCAGCGTATGCCCGTATCGACGACTGCTACGCTCGCTCCGACCCAGTTTATGCTCGCATCTCAACTCCATCACATCATAAAAAAAGACCTACAAGCTCCAGAGAGCCTGTAGATCTTTTCATTTTTATTAATGACCTAATTCAACAAGGGAAATATCAACAAGTTTAGAGGACTTCTCTTTTGTTTCGAAGTCGACTAGTAATTTGTAGTTGTCACCGATATTTTCATAAATCATGATGTAGTTGTCGCTTCCAATTGTGTTAACGCCTTCGCTTGTTGGTTCGCCAAGAACTTGAATGAGGTCTTCTCTGTGTAGGTCCATGTCAGATACATAGTTTGCAAGAACGTGGATGTAGTCGCTCTTGATTGAGTAGCCATATCCATAACCTTTGTCAGGGTAGCTCATAATGTCTGCGCCTTCTACGTCAGCTGTTTCAAAATCTGTTCCTATTTCATCTTTAACTTCTTGCTTCGTTACGCCTGTTTGTAGAGGCATGCCTTTCATTTTGCCTTCCGTTAACAGTTGTGCAAATTCTGAATCAAGATAAGAGTCCTCTTTTGCTGTATCAGCCGTAGTGAAGTCCATCGTAACGTCTTCTTTTAATGTTTTCCCATTCGTAAACTGTAAGTCTGAATCTACATTTAATGTGTAAGATGTATCTGGATCATAGTTGTCTGCTGGTGCGTACACATATGCTTTTTTTCCATCAAACGTAACCACGTTTTGTACTGCTTCGCCATCTTCATTCATGACTGCGATGTATTTGCGATTAGCAGCTGCGTCATCTACCTCTGTGTTAAAGGTAATCGTCCATTTTTTGCCTAAGGATACGTTTTCCTCTGCTTCCATTTCTTTTGCAGCGCTCACGGAAATGCTTGAAACAAGCATAATAGCAAGTGTAAGCATGATGGAACTCCAGATTTTTTTGTGCATGAAATACCTCCATTTTAAAAGATAGTCTGTCATTATATTCCCATGTTGGAACAATTTTACGCATGGGTTTATTTTTTTAGACGCAACGATAAATAGGGAGGTTTCATACAATTTGGTTGATTATTATATTTTAAACCTTTTTAGGTCAAACATCTTACTTTCGAGAAAAATTCGTCATTTCCGTCATATAATGGTTTGAACCCCTCATTATGGTGGTACATAGCTATTACGTACTTATTTTTTTAATAAAGGGGTTTTGGTTTACATGTATAAATTAGCAAGGATAGCATCGCTTGCCTTATTAGCGTTTTTGATTCTATCCAATCAACAAGAAGTTTCAGCACTAGAAACGGATCGTGAACGAACAGTTGAACCGACTAAGACGTTTACGATTAGCTTGAATACAGAGGTTCAATCATCCGCACTAGAAAATGGTTTTGTTGTGAAGAATGCGAATGGAGAAGCTGTTAACGCAGATGTTTATTTTGGTGAAAGTCAAAAGAAAGTAAAAGTGGCTGCCCCTGAAGGTGGATATGAAGACGGGAATACATACACACTACATATTTTGAAAGATCAGGTTTGTTCAGCGCAGGAAGCATGCATGAATAATAGTATCGAGCTCTCTTTTACAATTGATGGAGATTTCAATCCGGAAAACGTACTCCAGAGAATAATCGATGAAGAAGATGACGTTCATACAATGATTGAAAACCACCTCCAGGATTGGGAAGAGGTACAAAAACCGATTAGCGATATTCCTGAAGAGGATTTCCGCCAGGGTCTAGAGGGTGGTTACACGAAGGAGTATATTGAAAATCACTGGATTGAAGATATATATCAAACAGCAAATCGGACAGATTTTTATGAACCACATCGTTTCTTCCCACTAGCATCTCATGAATTATCCGAGCTTATTGAGTATGAGGTTGTAAAAGTTGATGAAGATACGCGTGAATTATACGTTTCCGAGTTTTACCTTCATGTACCAAAAATGTGGAAGTACACTATGGAAAAAGTAGATGGCGAATGGTTGATTGATGATTTGGAATCCATCTTCCATCCAATCGATCACGAATCGATGATTACCAACACACTATACAACAATGGCACATATGACTTTGGAGCTTTTTCCGGTGAAAATAGCTACACCATTGAATCGGATTTACCAAGACCATACAAAGTGATGTATAAGGAAAAAAGTAGTGATAACGAAGAATACAAAAGAGTAGAACCGGTTGAATCCTATTCTCTGAACGATATCATTGCCAAGGACTACTACTATTTCACAACCAAAAATCCTGAGGGTGAAAAAGTAGGCGAATACCGCGTAGGTGTTGAAGACCATAAGCTATATGACGTGTTGAACGAAAAAGAACTAGAATCGGAATTTTATAGTGAGTAAGATAAAAGAGCTGTCCTGAGGGATGGCTCTTTTTTTTGTGATGGGGGAGGAGCAAGACAGAAGGCAGGATATCTGCGAATTAGGTGTAGATATCAGCGACTTTACGCATGATATCAGCGAGAATTTCAATATATCGGCGACTTTACGATATATATCCGCGACACGGATCCAACTATCGGAGACCTCAGCAACCCCACAGCCATCAACATGAAAAGAAGCCTATCCTGACGGCGGATAGGCTTCTCACATAGGGAGGCTCACTTGATTGGGAAGTGAGCTTTTTAATATAGGGGAAGTACATAAGCTAGACGCAAAAGTTACGAACAATGCGGCTCTAGCATCTGCATTGCACCCAACTCGGCTCCAGCAAAAGCCATGTTCAGCGATTATTTTGTGCTATGACGGTAGCTCAAAACTCGCTGAATGAGTTGGTTACATACATACCATACGAATGGAGGGGGGAGAGCATGAGGGTGGATTCGAAATGGATTATTTTACATTTATATTACGGAGGAAGGGACGGACGTGGCGGGAATTGAATCGCTATGGAATGTCTGAATTTCTTGTTCAAAAAAACGTCACATAACCCTAATGGTAGTTAATTACCAATAAATGTGGTAAAATTTGGGCTGGATTGTAATCTATTTGTAACAGAGGTGTAAAAATATGGGGAAGAAGAAGAACGGTAAAAAGTCACAAGTACCTTTTCGGTTGAATGTGCTCTTTTTTCTCATCTTCTTGTTATTTTCTGGACTCATTCTTCAATTAGGAGTTGTGCAAATCCTATATGGTGCAGATGCGCAAGAGGAGATCAATAAGACCACCAATCAAAAGGTAAGTGTTCCAGTGCCACGGGGGAAAATGTATGATCGGAATGGTAATGTCGTGGCGGATACGCAACCACTCTACTCCATCACCTACACCCCTATGGATAAAACCCCAAGCCAACAGCATCATCTCGAGTTGGCGAAAGAATTAGCGAAATTAATTGATATGAATGAAGAAGATACGGAGAATATTCCGGTTCGAGATCAGAAAGATTATTGGATTCTAAATAATGAAGGTGCGAAAAAAGAACGCCTAACAGAAGAAGAATTGAAGTACACAGATGAGGAAAAGGCTGCGGACGCACCAACTCCTTATGAGATTTTACTAGATAAAATTGATCCGGAGGAAGATCTTAACTATGGCAAAAAAGAATTAGAAATCATAGCGATTAAACGGAAAATGGATAGTGCCTATGCGTTCACCCCTCATGTCATCAAAAATAAAAATGTGACACAAGAGGAGTACGCAAGAGTAGCTGAGCACCAACAAGATCTTCAAGGAATCAACGTGTCAACAGATTGGAAACGCTCCTATCCATATGAAGGTCATTTCCGTGACTTTTTAGGAAGTGTGACAGAAGATGGCTTGCCTCGTGATAGTCTAGACTATTTCTTAGCTCGAAATTATAGTCGAAATGCTCGTGTTGGGGATAGTGGGCTTGAGAAAAAATACGAGGCGCTGTTAAAAGGACAGAAGAAAACCATTCAATATGAGACAGATCGAAACGGCAATATTGTCGATGAAAATGTGATCAATAAAGGGCAACAAGGCAAAAATCTGCAACTAACGGTAGATATGGAACTACAACAAAGAATGGACGAAATTTTAAAAGAGCACATTACAAAGGCTAGGAATAAATTTCCATACGCAAATCGCTTCCTCGATGAAGCGATGGCTGTAGCAATGAATCCGCAAACTGGTGAAATCCTTGGAATGTCAGGACAAACGTGGAACGATGATTCTGGAGAATTCCGTAACACTGGAATAAACACGGTCACCTCACCTGTAGCCCCAGGTTCTGCAGTGAAGGGGGCGACGTTGCTTGCTGGATACGATTATGGCGTTGTGTCAGCGGGCGAGACGATTCTGGATCAACCAATTGATTTGGCAGGAACGCCGCTAAAAGCTTCCTACTCCAATTTAGGTTATGTTAATGATATTGAAGCCTTGAAACGATCCTCCAACGTCTACATGTTCCACATCGGCATGAGGATTGCAGGCGACCCAAGTTACCAAAAGGGAGAAAAATTGTCCTATCAACCTGGGCGCTTCCAAGTGTTCCGTAACTATTACGCCCAATTTGGACTTGGAGTGAAAACAGGCATTGATTTGCCAAGTGAGACGGAAACGGCAGGCCTGTTGAGTGATAATTATCGTGCAGGTAATATGCTCGACCTTGCAATTGGACAGTATGATACGTACTCTGCTCTTCAGCTAGCTCAATATGTGTCGACTATTGCTAATGACGGATATCGACTCCAGCCACGTCTCGTCAACGACGTAAGAAAGCCGGTTACGAATAAAGAAAATAAAAATCAGTTAGGGCCTATCATCCAGTCAAATGATTCCAATGTTTTAAACCGAATTACGATGGAAGAAAGGTATATCGAACGTGTACAAAAAGGGTTTTACCAAGTATTCAACAACCCACGCGGTACAGCAGATGGCTATTTTGCTGATGCAGAAGGATACACTGCAGCCGGAAAAACCGGTACGGCCCAGGTCAATTACTACGAACCATTGCGTGATGAAAATGGCGATACCTATGACTACAAGCCTCACGAACTTGAAAACCTTACATTGGTAGGCTACGCACCATACGAAGACCCAGAAATCGCATTTGCCGTCCTCGTACCAAACACCGGCTCCGTCAGCACTGGCTACACCCAATACCAAGCCAATAAAGAAATTGGTAGAGATATCTTGGACGCCTATTTTCAATTGAAGGAGGAACGAGGCTTGAATGGGAATGCTGATGAAGAGGAAGAAAATGAAGAGAATGAGGAATAGGATAGGAACCCCGCTCTGGGAGAGAGCGGGGTTTTTGTGTGGCTGGGGGAGTGGTTGGGGGTGAAGTTGAGGAGCTGATCTGGGATATCTGCGAGTTGTCTATTTTATCCGCGCCTTTCGCTCAGTCAGGGCTACAAGTACCGCCCGCATCTAAAATTATTAAAATTTTTCATTCTTATATTAAACACAACGTCAATAAAATGTTCAAAACACCTAAGTAAGCGTTTTCAATATGCGTTAAGCTCTTTTTGACACATTGTTAAAATAACGCAAAAATAAGAAAAGTCTGAATTCTTTATTTACGAACGAATATCTCTCTGATACATTTAATGTATACATTATACAGTCCACTGTATAGGAGAGGTTCATATGGATAGATTGAACATAAATCCAATCAAGAAGCGGCAGACGATGAAAGAGATTGCGTATGATGAGATTAAGAGTGCTATTCTAACTGGTCAATTGGACAAAAAAGAGTATTATCCTGAGACATTATTGGCAGAAACTCTGAATACGTCTCGCACTCCAGTTAGAGAGGCAGCTAATGAACTTGTAGCAGAAGGACTTTTACTGGTATATCCACGTAAAGGCTATAAGGTGAAAGAGATTAGTGCAGATGAGAGAGAGCAGATTGTCTATCTACGAACATGCATTGAGAAAAAGGCATTAGAAGTATTGCATAGCAAGATTACCGAAGATCAATTGTCTGAGTTGGATGAAATTATAGAGAAGCAGCGAGAAGCCATGGAAGTAGAGGATCGTTACGTGTTCATTGAATATGATCAAAAAATGCATGCTACGTTCGTTCAGATGGCAGAATTAAATATCATGGAAGATATTTTTCAAAAGATTTATAACTTGATGAGATTGATAGGGCATACCGCTCTTATGAAACAAGGACGGATGAAGGAAGTTATCGAGGAACATAAGCAGGTTGTACAAGCTTTGCGAGATGGTAATTATGATGAAGCTTCTGGAAATCTATTAAGTCACTTAACCAACACGCATCAAATTGTACAAACAATCGAAGATACCAAAACAAATTAGTAAGGAGATTCGTGTTAATGGCAACTATTACTCATTCATTTCATATGAACAAGCAATCAAAAGATATTGAATTTAATCATTGTTATTGCATTGGGTACTCAGGTCGAAATCAAGAGAAAGCGAAAGAACATATTCAAGAATTGGCCGAGTTAGGGGTTCCAGAACCTGACGATATACCAGCACTATTTCCACTTCGAACCAGTGCTGTTTCCTTTTCAGACGAGTTAGAAGTGGTAGGAAATCAAACGAGTGGCGAGGCTGAAATTGTGCTCGTTTTTGATGAAGAAGGAGACATCTACGTGACGGTAGGAAGTGATCATACCGATCGTGGGTTAGAAACGGTTAGCATTCAAAAGTCAAAGCAAGTGTGTGATAAACCGCTCGCTACGGAACTATGGAAGCTTGAAGATGTGAAAGACCACTGGGACAAGCTGGAACTTAGCGCTTACACATATGACCAGGGGGAAGAAACATTATATCAATCGCATTCCATTGAAGCGATTTTACATGTAGATGACCTTTTAACGTATATGAAGGAAAAAGAACTCCCAACCAAGCAAAATGTCGTCTATTGTGGGACGGTCCCTTTATTAGAGGGGTTTAAATATGGAGATGCATTTCAGGTTACGTTGAAAGACCCTGTCTATGACAGGAGTATCACAAAAAAATACTCAGTTAAACGATTGTAAGGAGGGATATTCATGAACGTAGCAATCTATCAAATGGATGTTATACCAGGGGATGTGAGAGCGAATCACAAACGTGTGGAAGAATGGATGGAAAAAACGGTTCCAAATAGTGACTATGAAATCGTTGTTCTTCCAGAAATGTGGACCACAGCTTATACATTACCCGAGCTTCAGGAAATCGCAGACGTTGACGGAGAGCCAACTACATCTTTTTTACAAAAGATGGCCAAACAGTATGGTGTTCACGTAGTAGGTGGATCATTTGCCAATAAGATTGAAGGGGAAGTCTACAATACAGCTATTGTCGTGAACAAACAAGGGGAAGTGGTTCATACCTATGACAAGATTCATCTTGTACCTATGTTGGATGAACCTACGTATCTAGCAGGAGGAAAGGAAAGTGCGAAGATATTCGAGCTGGATGGGGTGAAAATGGGAATCATCATTTGCTATGATTTACGTTTTCCTGAATTAACTCGTCAGCTTGCATTAGAAGGAGCCGAGGTTTTATTTATTGTAGCAGAATGGCCATTAGCACGAAGAAATCACTGGGTGGCGCTTCAAAAAGCTAGAGCCATTGAGAATCAGATGTATGTTATTTCAAGTGGTCGAGTCGGGAGCTATAACGGCACAACGTTTAGTGGAACATCCTTCATTATAGATCCTTTGGGCGATGTTGTAGCTGAAGGAAGTATTGAAAACGAAGAGACGATTGTTGGAGAACTTGATTCATCAAAGGTACGAGATGCTAGAAAAAATGTACCTGTATTTCAAACGCGTGTAACGAATCTTTATAAATATTATTAGGGGGACTTACTCATGAAATCTGCACTCGTGAAAATGTTGGTAGCTTGTTCTGTTCTTGTATTGGCAGCGTGTTCTGGTGGTTCTGACGAGGCGAATGGTGATAGTGGGACGACTATTAAACTAGCTCACTCTGCATCTGAGTCTCACCAGTACCATATAGCATCGAAGAAGTTTAAAGAATTAGTAGATAAGAAAACGGATGGCTCGGTTCAAATTGAAATTCACCCTAACGCTACAATGGGAAGCGAAAGCGAAGCCATTGAGCAGGTAATTGGCGGTACGTTAGATATGACGACAGTTTCTGCAGACAGTTCTTTTGCTAACACGGTGGAAGAGATGAACGTGTTTGGCATTCCTTATCTATTCGAAAACAAGGATCATGTTTATAGTGTACTAGATGGTGAAATTGGTCAAGACTTACTAGAAACAGCAAATGAAAAAGGCATGAAGGCGCTGGGTTATTGGGAAGTAGGATTCCGTCACGTTTCCAACAGCAAACAGGAAATTAAGAAGCCAGCTGACATGGAAGGCTTGAAAATTCGAGTGCAACCTTCTCCAGTATGGGAAGCACACATGAAAGCCCTTGGCGCGAACCCTACACCAGTTGACTTTAATGAACTATATTCAGCTCTGGATCAAGGTGTTGTAGATGGTCAAGAGAACCCACTTCCTACCATCAACTCTATGAAATTCTACGAGGTTCAGGATTATGTATCCCTAACATCTCACACATATTCACCAGCAATTACAATCATGAGTGAAGAAACGTGGGATAAATTAAACGAAGATCAGCAAAAAGCTGTTCAAGAAGCAGTCCAAGAAACTAAGACTTATGTACGTAAGACATTGGATGAAAAAGAGCAAGAAATTAAAGACAAGCTAAAAGAAGAAGGCGTAACCATTACTGAACCTGACCGTGAAGCCTTTAAAGAAGCTACAAAGAATGTGAAAGATGCGGTTAGTGATAAGGTACCTTCTGAATTAATTCAGCGAATTAAAGATGCAGCAGAATAATTTCATAGACCAGGATTTCCTTTCCTGGTCTATCTTTTTACCCTATTAACATTCACGTGGCAAAGGCTTGCTACTAAGCAACTCTTCTTTATCTTAAGGATAATAGGTGATATTAATGAAGAAACTTGATTATTTCGTAGGAAAAATACTGGAATACCTTACGACCCTTTGTCTTATTGTAACGGTGGTGATCACCCTATTACAGGTTATCTTTCGTTATGTGCTAGAGTCACCACTTACATGGTCACAAGAAATATTGATGATGTTTTTTGTGTACAGTATCTTTTTTGGCTCAGCGTTAGCTACAAGAAATGGGGATCATTTAGAAGTAGACCTTTTGGACAATGCATCCGAATGGGTGAAGAGGTTCACCGAAGTGCTCCGATTTGTTGTAGTTGGCATCATGATTGTTTTGTTAACGGTATATGGATTTATGCTCGTACGAGATAATTTTGTATCAGGGCAGATGATGGCCACGGTAGAAATGCAGAAAGCTTATGTATATTTGGCATTGCCAATTAGTGGTTTGTTTATGTTGTATTACCATATGAAGAAGGTGATTGAGAAATGCTTTGGCTCGTAGGTTTATTATTTGTACTGATCATACTAAGAATACCAATCGCCTTCGCACTTGGCTTTGTATCCTTTCTAGGCATTATGATGACGGACCCTGGCTTGTTAATTAATGTGGCAAGAAAAGTGTTTACTGGCGTTGATAGCTTTACACTAGTTGCTATTCCGTTATTCATTTTAGCTGGTGAAATTATGACATATGGCGGCATTTCCAAGCGATTAATTGATTTTTCAAAGACACTAGTTGGTCATTTGCCAGGTGGACTTGCCATGGTTGTCGTATTGGCGAGTATGTTTTTCTCCGCCTTAACGGGAACTGCTATTGCAGCTGCTGCCGCGATAGGTGGTATGCTCATCCCAGCGATGAACAAGGAAGGCTATGATATTCGTTTCTCCTCAAGCTTAGTAGCCACTTCCGCAACGATTGGCCCGATTATCCCTCCAAGTATCGTATTGATTTTATACGGAGTAATCGCAGGTGAATCAATTGGTGAGTTGTTTTTAGCTGGGGTTGTACCTGGAGTCTTGATGGGTGCTGGATTGATGATCTATAGTTTTGTCATCGGAAAAAAGGAAGGCTATTACTCTCGTAGTGAGCGTGCTTCTCTTTTAGAAGTTTTAAAAGGTGCAAAAGATGCGATTCTAGCTATTATTATGCCTCTGATTATTATTGGTGGAATTGTACTGGGGATTTTCACTCCAACAGAATCAGGTGTGATAGCGGTCGTTTATGCGATTATCATAGGTATGTTTGTCTATCGTGAACTATCGCTGAAAGATTTATATCCAATTTTTCTTAGTACGGCGAAAACGACAGCCACCATCATCTTTTTAATTGGTAGTGCCTCCTTATTTATATGGTTCTTATCATACAACCGTATTCCAACCGAGATTGTTAATATGCTTGGAGGAGTCGCCGAGAATCCAATATTATTATTATTGATCATCAATGTTATTTTACTGTTGGCCGGAACGTTTATCGATACGATTAGTGCCGTGTCTATTTTTACACCTTTATTCTTGCCATTAGTAACGAATGCTGGGATTGACCCAGTACACTTTGGAATTATTCTAGCAGTGAACTTAACAATTGGAATGGTCACACCGCCACTAGGCGTCTGCTTATTCGTGACTTCTTCGATTGCGAAAATAAAAGTACCACAAATGTTTAAGTACCTTATACCACAAGTAGCGATATTAATTCTGGTATTACTAGCCATTACGTATATCCCAGGATTGGCGTTACTTCCATTGAATTTCTTTGAAATGTAAGGAAGAAAGGTTGAGTGAAATGAATCCAACCGAGGAACGGCTAGCTTTTCGAAAAGGGTTGAAAACAGGCACAACATCTGGAATGTGTGAAGGTTACGTCCAGACGAATATGGTCGTGTTACAGAAAGAATATGCATCAGATTTTCTAGCGTTTTGTAAAAAGAATCCAAAGTCATGTCCACTCGTGGAAAAGTTAGACACAGGGCAAGTTGCGCCTAATGTAGCTCCTGAAGCGGACATTCGGACCGACCTACCACGCTACCGTATTTATCGTGAAGGTGTCTTTGCAGAAGAGGTATTTGATTTACGGGATGTATGGCAGGATGACTTTGTGACATTTTTGATTGGTTGTAGCTTCACGTTTGAAAAAGCGCTCGTGGAGGCAGGTATTCCGTTGTTGCACCAGCTCCAGCAAAAAGTAGTACCAATGTTCAAGACTAACATTGAGTTAGAATCATCTGGCATATTTGCAGGGAATATGGTTGTGAGCATGCGCCCCATCCCCAATCAGATGATGGATAAAGCTTTACGCGTATCCGAGCAATTTGGACATGCCCACGGAGGCCCGGTTCAGGTGGGTAACCCTGAGCAAATCGGCATTCAAGATGTAATGAATCCCGATTACGGCGAGGCAGTGAAATTCGATGAAAACATCAGCACCCCCATATTCTGGGCTTGCGGCGTTACTCCTCAAAACGTCGCCCTGAAAGCTAAGCCCAGTATAATGATTACACACGCACCAGGTCACATGCTGATCACGGATGAAGTGGATGAGTATTATCGATGATGATGGAGAGGCGCACTGATAGGTGCGTCTTTTTTTGTGCTGGGGTGTTATTGGGGGATGGAGAGGGGGTGGAGGATATTTTGGCTCGGAGCAATTTTTTTGATTTGCGAGCAAAATTTTAGATTTCGGAGCAACTTTCGGATTTTCAGAGCAAAATTTGAAATTTGCGATCATAATTTCAGATATCCGAGCAAACACCCATTTCCGATCCCCCCTCACTCCAGCGCAAAATAGTGCCAGGAGCAACCCGACCTGCACCCCACCCACAACCCCAAGCACAAAAAAAGCCAGGACCCGCAAGCCCTGGCTCTCCGCCAAAATTACCGTATATTTACCTTAACTCCGTCAGAATGATGCGCACTGGAAGGAGTATCATCAATTTCATCATTATACAGATGGCATGCAACATAGTGCCCCTTGCCGATTTCTTGCCATTTCGGTTCAATCTCGGCGCAGGCTTCCATAGCCATGGGGCAGCGGGTGCGGAAGACGCAGCCGCTTGGTGGGTTGATCGGGCTTGGGATTTCGCCGTCGATCACGATTTGTTCGCGCTCGTCTTCGACGTCTGGATCTGGAATTGGGATCGCAGACAGGAGGGCGCGAGTGTATGGGTGGAGCGGATTATTATACAGCTCTTCGCTTTCGGTGAGCTCGACCATGTGGCCCAGGTACATAACGCCGATGCGGTCGGATATGTGCTGCACCATCGAGAGGTCATGGGCGATGAAAAGATACGTGAGCTCTTTTTCCTGCTGTAATTTTTCCATCAAATTAACGACTTGCGCTTGAACCGATACGTCCAGTGCAGAAATCGGTTCGTCTGCGATAATGATATCAGGGTCAAGCGCTAAAGCCCGCGCTATACCGATACGTTGGCGCTGGCCGCCGCTGAATTCGTGTGGATAGCGATTGGCGTGATCACGGTTCAGGCCGACCTCTTCCAGTAGCTCATACACACGGTCCAGTTTCTCTTTTTCGTTTGAGAACATTTTGTGAATTTCCATCGGCTCTGAAATAATCTCTTTCACCGTAGAACGTGGGTTCAAAGATGCGTATGGGTCTTGGAAAATCATTTGCATCTGGCGGTTCAAGGCGAATTTTTCTTTGTTGTTCATTTTATGAACGTCTTCGCCTTTATAAAAAACCTCACCTTCCGTAGCTTCATATAACCCCATGATTGTGCGTCCTGTCGTGGATTTTCCGCAACCCGATTCGCCAACGAGGCCAAATGTTTCACCTTTATACACTTCAAAACTGACATCATCGACAGCCTTCAAATTCTGGTTTTTGCCGAGGCGAAAGTATTTCTTTAAATTTTTCACCTGCAGGGCGACTTCGTTTTTCATGATGATTCCTCCCAAAAGCGGCGGGCTGCGCATAGCTCTTTTTCATAGTAGGTATCTGCTAGCTCTAGGACTTCTACGTTTTTTCCTGTCTTTGGTGCGTGGAGCATTTTGCCGTCTCCGTAGTAAATGCCAACGTGATGGACGGCGCCTTTTCCTTCTTCATAGGCAAAATAAATCAGGTCGCCAGGCTGTAGTTCTTCTAATGGAACCTCCTTCCCGCGATTGACCTGATCCGACGCATCGCGTGGTATCTCGTAGCCATTGGCTTTGTGCATGTTGTAACTAAAGCCGGAGCAATCGTAGCCATAAGAACTCATGCCTCCCCAAAAATAAGGAAGGTCGATAAATTTTTCTCCAGCCGCGACAATATCAATGCCAGCTCCTTTTGGTATGTCATCGCGAGAAATGTACACTTCCACGTCAGCTTCTGGTAAAAAACCATCTCCATTTGGCGTGTGGACCTTCACGAAGCCATCCTGAATATCCAGGTAAGGAAGGATCGTTAAGTAACTCAACTCCAGTAGGGGTTCTTTTTCTAAATTATATAATGTCGTAGAAGATGTTGTGACAAGCGCTACAGGGCCAGCATCCCAGTGATCATCCTCGATTTCCTTAAGCTGTGCGCTCGGGATCCAGCCAGGATAACCGCGTTGGTCTTTTTTGGATGGTTGATGTGGTGCGATGATGTGCGACCAACCGTCTTTTTCTTCCAGCAAAAGAACGTCCTCGCCGTATAACAACTGAGATTGAACGAGGTTATCGTCACATAAAGCCACGCGTGGCTCGTATGTCATCGCATCATACCATTCTTTTAATCGTAGCGGATTCGTTAGTCCAGGTTCGTCGATTTCTCGGGCTGAGGTGGGGGAGGTCCATACTGTCGCAACGGGAACCTGTACCACCCAATTTGTGTTCGCAGTCATACAATCGTCTCCTTATTAGTTAGTTTTCGTAATACACGTGCTGGATACCTAGGCCAGATCCTTCTGAAAAGCTAATATGACGGCCATCATAGTGAATACCACCATTGAGTAAGTCTTTGCTCAACATTAGAGGTGCGTCAAAATCAACGCGGGTGATGTTGCGTTGACTAGCTGCAAAGTGGGCAGCGGCTGTAACACCAAGCTTTGTTTCAATCATGCTACCGACCATACATTCAACACCAAAGCTCTCAGCTAGCTTATTGATTTGCAAAGCACGGTGAATACCGCCTGCTTTCATTAATTTAATGTTCAACAGATCTGCGCTTCTCGTTGCGAGTACGCGGCGTGCATCATCGGGTGAAAAGATACTCTCATCTGCCATGATTAACGTATTGGTATTGTCCGTTACCTGCTTTAGACCTTCTATGTCATGCGCTTTTACAGGCTGCTCAACCAGTTCGACGTTGAGGGAAAGCTCCTCCATACGCCGTATCGCATAAATCGCTTCTTTTGCAGTCCAGCCTTGATTGGCATCGAGTCGAATGGTAGCTTCTGAGCCGATTTCGTTGCGTATCGCTTGGATGCGGGCGATATCGGTTTCCATGTCGTCTTTGCCAACCTTGATTTTTAGGACTTTAAAGCCATTTTGTATATATTCCGCTGCATCCTCCGCCATCTCCTCAGGACTGTTCACGCTGACGGTGTAGTCTGTTTCTAAGGAGCTTAAGCTTCCACCTAACAATTGATATAGAGGCAGTCCACATTTTTTTGCGAAGCAGTCGTGTAGCGCTATATCGATAGCCGCTTTCGCACTTGTGTTGCCAACCGTTGCTTTATGTAACGTGTAAAAAACGTTCTCCCGTTCAAGGAGCGTCATACCGAGTATAGCGGACTTCAGTATATGCTCAATCGTTTCCTTGATGCTAAACAGACTCTCTCCAGTTATAACGTGGGTGGGAGGTGCTTCTCCCCAACCAACAGTACCATCGTCGCATGTAACTTTTACATAGATAGATTCTGCAACGGTTACAGTGCGAAGGGCCGTTTTAAAGGGTTTTTTTAATGGAATCGCCACCGGATACGTTTCAATCGACTCGATGTTCATGGGCTTCATCCTTTCATTTTACTCCAGGTGAAATATGGAGCGTTTTGCTGTTGCTTGATAGATTGGCTGTAGCGCCGAGCGGTACAGCGAAGTGGGGGAAGCAGTGTCCAATCTTGAAGCCGGAAAGTACGGGCTTATGTAAATCAGAAAAATAATGCTCTAACACTTTATCAAGTGGAATCGCTGCATCCTGATCCTTCGGCTCAGCCTTGTTAAAATCTCCAACGATGATGCCAGCTGCATCATGTAATTTCCCGGCTTGCTTTAACTGATTCAAAAAGGAATCAATCCGATATGGTTCTTCGCCAATATCCTCGATAAGAAGCAGTTTTTCAGCTGTGTCAACTTCGTATTCCGTACCAATAGATGTAACGAGTAAAGACAAATTCCCACCAACAATTTCACCAGAGGCTTCTCCTTCAGAAAGTACAGTAAGTGGGGAGATACCTTCATCATATGTAAGAGAAGTAGGCTCAAATAGTTGTTGAAACATCTCGCGTGATAGCGAGTCGAATTCCTCTTTTCCAATATCCGAGCTAAGCATGGGTCCGTGAAACGTAACGAGGTCAGCTTTTTGTCGAAAGGCAGTATGAAGGTACGTAATATCGCTGTATCCCCAGAATATTTTCGGATTATCACGAATCAAATCGAAATTTATTTCCGAGGAAATACGACTTGTTCCGTACCCACCACCCGCACAAATAATGCCTGCAATATCAGGATTTTCGAACATTTTATGCAAGTCTTCTAGTCGTTCTTCGTCAGTTCCAGCCAAATAGCCATTTTTCTCGGACACATATTTCCCGAGCTGAATATTCAACCCGAGCTCCTCTTGCAAAAAGGGGAGAGCTTTTTCAAGATATTCTTGGTTAGGATGACTCGCTGGTGCAATAACGCCAATAGTGTCACCAGGTTGTAATCGATTTGGTAGAATCATATATGTGCCTCCTTTCTTAGTATAGAGGTGGAGTGCTATCTCAGAGTCGCCGATATATTTGGTGACTCGCGTAAATATTGAGAAAATCGCTGATATAACATCCAAAGTCGCTGATATATGTATAATAACGCCGATATCTGCCAGAATTCCACGGATATCGTCCCTCGACACAGTCGATATGCTCCCTTACATAAACAGAGGTTAACTCTGAAAAAAGAGGACTACTCACACACACGAACGTGTGCATGAGAGCCCTTTGATTTCATCATTATGCGTGCGTGTAAACTATTCCTTATCCGCCCATTTCAGCTCAAGGAAGCCAACTGGGTGGCGTACGACGTCTTTTACGTCAGGTTTTTGTAGTACTACTTGGTTGTAGTAGTGGATTGGGAAGATTGGCATTTCTTCGAATAGTACTTTTTCTGCTTCGTACATGTATTCCCAGCGTTTTTCGTCATTTGTTTCGTTCTTAGCTTTTTCGATTAGCTTGTCGTACTCTTCGTTGGACCAGCCTGTACGGTTCATCGTAGAGTCGGTTACGAAGCTTTCTAGGAAGTTAACTGGATCTGCGTAGTCAGCTAGGAAGGAGCTACGAGATAGTTGGTGTTTCAAGTCTTTTTGGTTTTGAAGGAACACGTTCCATTCTGCGTTTGCTAGTTCGATATCAACACCAAGGTTCTTTTTGTACATTTGTTGCATCGTTTCGGCAATGGCTTTGTGAGATTCGCTCGTGTTGTAGTTTAGCGTTACAGCTGGAAGCTCATCATAGCCTTCTTCTTTCATGCCTTCTTCAAGCAACTGTTTCGCTTTTTCCGGGTTCGGTTCCACCATTTTTCCGTTGTGTTCGCGGAAGTCTTCACCTGATGGACTAGTGAAGCCAGGAGAGACGAATCCATATGCTGCTTCTTCTTTATTTTTCGTTACATAATCAACGATTTCCTTCTGATTGATAGCCATTGCGAATGCTTTACGAATCTTTTTGTTTTGGAATGGTTCTTTGTTCACGTTGAAACGATAGAAATACGTTCCGGCTTGGTCTTCAATGACAGCATCTTCACTATCAAGGAGCTGGTCCGCCATGTCGGAAGGAATAGCAGATGAATCTAGGTCACCACTTTTGTACATTTGGTATTCGGTATTTGGATCGTTTACCATCGCCCAGTGAACTTTATCAAGGTTAACGGCTTCTTTATCCCAGTAGTTTTCGTTTTTCGCCATCATCATTTCGCTGTCGTGTTTCCATTCGGTTACTTTGAATGGACCATTTCCAACGAATGTGTCTGCTTCTGCGTACCATTCTGGGTTGTTTTCTGCTACTTCTTTGTTAACAGGGAAGAACGCAGGGTTTGCCGTTAGGTTAATGAAAAAGCCTGTTGGAGACGTAAGAGTTACTTTTAATTCTTTTTCACTAACAGCCTCGACCATAACGTCGTCACGAGAACCTTCGCCTTTGTTATACGCCTCTGCGCCTTCAATGAAGTACGCTAGAAAAGCTGCTGGAGAAGCGGTCTCTGGATCGACTAAGTTTTTCCATGCGTATTCGAAGTCTTCAGCTGTTACGTCGTCACCGTTGGACCATTTTGCATTGTCACGGATTTTGAACGTGTACACCGTACCGTCTTCTGATTTCTCCCATGATTCTGCGGTCGCTTTTTGAGGAGTATCATCTTTTCCAAGGCGTGTTAAGCCTTCCATTACGTTGTTCAAAATGTTCCAAGAGTTTGCGTCAAATCCGATTGGTGGGTTCATTGAGGTTGGCTCCACACCATTGTTCATGTACAGAACCTTTTCCTCGCTTCCACCGTCGTTGTTGTCGTTGCTAGAATCGTTCTCTTCATTTCCTGCACTTTCATTTGCGGTACAGGCAGCTAGTACTAGCGCTAGCATCGATGCCAATAAAATCGATAAGACTTTCTTCATCATTGATTCCCCCTAAGTGTTTTATGTTGCCATATGCTGTTTCGCCCGCTCATCCTGAAGCCAACAATCCACTGCATGCGTGTTCGATAGCTCCGAATGAATCGGATATACTTTTCCACACACCTCCATGGCCATGGGGCACCTTGCTGTGAAGGGGCAACCCTGTGGAGGGGCGAATAAGTCGGGTGGCGTTCCGTCAATCGGAACTAGTTTCTCCTTGCGCTTATCTAGGCGCGGTACGGAGTTTAATAACCCTTGTGTGTAAGGGTGTTGTGGGGTGTAGAAAATCTCTTTTCGTGTGCCCACTTCGATGACTTTACCGGCGTACATGACTGCGATACGGTCGGCAATTTTTGCGACAACACCGAGGTCATGGGTGATTAAAATAATCGATACGCCTGTTTCCTGTTGAATCTTATTAAAAAGCTGGAGGATTTGCGCTTGAATCGTCACATCAAGAGCGGTAGTTGGTTCATCTGCAATCAAAAGCTCTGGTTCGCAGATAAGTGCCATCGCGATAACGATTCGTTGTCTCATACCTCCGCTAAATTGGTGCGGGTATTGCTTCATGCGTTCCTCTGGATTTGGAATGCCAACGAGATTCAGCATGTCAATCGCTTTTGTTTTCGCCTGGTTACTCGTAATGTTTTGATGCTGTTTGATGCCTTCCGTTAGCTGGTTTCCAATCGTTAGCGTTGGATTTAAAGCTGTCATTGGATCTTGGAAAATCATCGAGATATCAACGCCACGGATACCGCGGATGCCTTTTTCGCTAAGTCTCGTGAGATCTTTTCCTTTAAAATAAATCGATCCGTTGGCGATTTTGCCAGGTGGGGAAGGGATTAGCTTCATGATGCTGTTGGCTGTAACACTTTTACCACAGCCTGATTCCCCAACAATGGCTAGTGTTTCTCCTTTATGTAAGTCAAAACTCACACCGCGTACCGCTTTAACCTCGCCGCCGTAAGTTTGAAAGGAAACATGAAGGTCGTTTACTTCGAGTATTTTTTCCATCGCTGCTACCTCCTTAGCTTCGGATCAAGGGCGTCTTGAAGTCCGTCTCCTAGTACGTTAAAAGCAAACATCGTTGCTGAAATAAAGAATGCTGGGAAAAATAAGCGCCACCAGTGTCCCGATAAAATAACTCCAAGCGAGTCATTCGCCATGACACCCCAGCTTGCATAAGGAGATTGGATGCCAAGCCCTAAAAAGCTTAGGAATGCTTCTGCGAAAATGGCTGTCGGCACCGTTAATGTCATTTGTACAATGATCGGTCCCATCGTGTTCGGTAATAAATTCTTCTTGATGATCCGTTTCGTTTTGGCCCCAAAGGATTGCGAGGCGAGAACGAATTCATAATTTTTGAGCTGCAGCACTTGTCCTCTGACAATCCGGGCCATGCCGACCCAGCCGGTGACGGTGAGTGCGACGATGATGGTGGCGAGACTTGGTCCCATCACCACAAGTAATAAAATCACGACGAGTAAGTATGGTAAGCCATATAAAATTTCGATAATACGCATCATGATGCTATCAGTGCGTCCACCTTTATATCCTGCAATGCCGCCGTAAGCTACCCCGATGAAAAAATCAATCAAGGCTGCCATGATACCAACAAATAAGGAAATGCGTGCGCCAAACCATGTTCTTGTAAATACGTCACGGCCAAGTTTATCGGTGCCGAACCAATGGTCAGATGAAGGTGGCTTATTTTGATTGGCCAGTGTCGTTTCACCTACTGTATGAGGGGAGAGCATTGGACCGAAAATGGCCATGAATCCAAGCAAAATCAAAAAGACAAGTCCACCCATAGCCATTTTATTTTTGCGAAGTCGATGCCATGCATCCTCCCAGTACGATAAAGAAGGCCTGACGACCGATTCAGCCTCGCTCGTGTCTTTTTGCTTCGGCTTAAACCAATCATCTGGAATGTCTGAGGGATGTGTTTGTTGTTCTTTTTCTTCTGTAGCTGGAAGCACCTTTACTCTCCTCCTTCTTTATGTAGTTTGATGCGTGGATCCAACACTCCATATGCAATATCTACTAAAAACAACATCCCGATTAAGAAAGCGCTGTAAAAAACGGTTGTCCCCATAATGACGGGGTAATCACGCTGGTTAATGCTTTCGACGAAATACTTACCCATACCAGGAATCGCGAATATTTTTTCAATAACGAAGGTGCCGGTTAAAATACCTGCTAACAACGTTCCCATAATGGTAACCACTGGCATCAGCGCATTTTTCAACGCATGCTTGATGACAATTTTCCAAGGCTTCAATCCTTTGGCGTGGGCCGTTTTTATGTAATCCTGTGTCAGCGTTTCAATCATGCTCGAACGCGTAAGGCGTGCAATGATGGCCATTGGACCAGTTGCCAAGGCAATGGTTGGCAAAATCATGTGCGCAGGACTCGACCACGTTGCAGCAGGTAGAATCTCCCAATCCACAGCAAACTTTTGAATCAGTAACGTTGCGAGAACAAAGTTTGGAATGGATATCCCTAGTACCGCAAAGGCCATCGCTAAGTAATCAATGATGCCGTTATGCCTTAGTGATGCAAATACACCAAGAATAATGCCGGAGATGACGGCGACGACAATCGTAACAATGCCGAGCTCTGCTGAAATTGGGAAACCTCGTCCAAGCAGGTCGTTGACGGTTTCGGTTGGCTGTTTGATAGAAGGTCCAAAATCAAATGTTGCGACAGATTTCATATAAATAAGGTATTGAACAAACAAAGGTTCATCTAAGTGATAGTGCTCTTCAAGGTTCGCCTGAACGGTTTCATTGGTACCGCGTTCTTCGTTAAATGGAGAGCCAGGAATCGCATGCATCAAGAAAAACGTAAGCGATGCGATAATAAAAATTGTTAAAATCATGAGCACGAGTCGTTTGGCTATGTATTTGACCATGCAAAGATCCCCCTAACTGAATGACGTACGCATCGCTAGCTCCGTCATGACGAGCATCGCTTGATAAGCTTCGAGAATATCTTTGGCTTTAAAGGAAACGGTTGTTGAATTAGGTTCGATTTCTGTTCCTGGCATTAAGTTCGCCCACTCGGCTTGTCCGTAATTGGCAAACTCAATACGTAATGTTGGGCTGTCAGGAGGAACAAGTGGCTGTACGTTATGACGATTCTCGATGGCCTGTACCGTCTTTTCTTGAAGTAGTGCAGCTGCTTTTTTTGGTGTTAACGAGTGCACAGAAGAACGGGAGAGCGATTTTTTGACAGCAGCTGTCGTTACATTTGGAATCAATGCCTCCGCCTCCTCAGCAGCCCGGTCATCACCGGCAACCATTAAAATGGGAATACCATAATAACCTGCTACATAAGCGTTCAAACCAAGTTCCCCTACAGCTACATCGTCTATGTAAAAACTGCGTACCGCGTGGATCATGGAATGGGACATCGCACCTGGTGTGGCTGCTCGTGCGTGATAGCCAAGAAACATCGCTCCGGAGAACGAATCATCAAGACCCTGCATCATGGAGTAGGGCTTCACATCCCCAGTAATCAGCTCTGCATCAGGATGCAATTCATCAATTAAAATATTATTCATTTTCGAGTGACTATCATTTACGAGGACATCCTCGACTTGATTGTTGAAAGCAGAATCGATGACATAATTTGTTTCTTCCGTCATGATGCGCCGAGCTCGTTCGTAATTATGTTTATCTGAATCAATGAAGGTTTGGTCAGGTATGCCTGTTATCCCCTCCATATCAACCGATAAGTAGAGTTTCATAGTCAGAACCTCCTATAGTTGTAGTTTATTGCTAATTTTGATAATTTTCATATAATTTTAGCAATATTTTCATCATATAGCAATAGATAGAAAGAATAGATGTCGGAAATTGTAAGAGATATGTAAAGGGGAGGACGTTGTTAAAATTTTTTTCTATAAATCTATGATTTTTCTGGTATTACCTTTTGCTGCTGAGCCTATTCATCCTCCTGATGACTTGAAAGCGCGCGTAAAGGGGACGAGTGGGTTGTAGCAATTCGACTAAAAAAGGGATTCCAAACACTGGGTGATCCCTGTGTTAACGGCAGTACTGTTTTTTTACTTTTAGAAAATGAAAGTATGTAAAGAAAAAGTATAAGTACAACTTAGTCTCTGCCTGCGCCTGTGGCTTGCCAATCGACAAGCTTTGTTCCCAACCCAAACGGTGAAGGGGCAGTGACTTTCATGATGGAAGCGGATAAAGCGTGGGAACAAATTGCTATATCATTAGAACCATATGCGGCAAGTGAAGCAGCTTGTGGGGATGCAATGTTGAGTTCCGCATTATAAATAGAAGTAAGCAGTACGTTTTGGAGAGGTTTGCTTTGAAATGAGCTGCTTTTTTTATATGGAATTACCAATTATTTGAAACAACTTTACATACTAATCGTAAATGTAAGTAACAAGTAATAAATAAAGTGGGGGTATCTATGTATAAATGGCTGTTTTTACTATTGCCTTTGTCTCTACTTGGCTGCTCTATGGAAGTCACATCCTCAACGGAAGAAAAACATATCGTAACGATTAAACACGTATTGGAAAAACAATTCACAGGACCCGATCAACAACTGGTGGAATTATTCGAGGACCCTGAAAATGTATCAGTCATAGGGAGAGAAGGAGAAAGCTCATCAACAGAATCTCCTACCGAACTTGATAGATATTTAGAAGAACAATATAAACCCTATTTCACTACCAATATGTATGAAAGGTTTATCGGTATCTACGCGATGAATTATCCATTAAAATCTTATGCGTCCGATTATCAACTTCGTGTGGGGAGTATAGAAGTGGATCAAGTTGAGTCTACTGAAGGTGCTTATGACTTCACGGTACATGTGATGTATGGAAAAGATGGAATGGAAGAGAAAGAAAAGGAGGTAGAGGGAAGAGTGAATGTGAATGACGAGGGGAAGATATCTAACATTGAAATTCTCGATAATCATGGGCTGTCGGAGAAGTTGAAGTGAGGATAGAGTTTATAAAGAGCTTGGGGAAACCAAAACCTAGTAGTTCGGTTGTGAAGTAGAAAATTAGCATGTGTTTTAAAAAGCGAATTAGCATACCAATTCTTTTGTTTCTTTAAATAAAACTTGTGGGGGGAGACTTGTAATGGTAAAAAAGTATTATTCATTTTTATCTGGAGCTTTTTTCATTTTTGCTGTTTTTCCACTAATAGCTGGTTTGACTAAGTGGGGTAATGAACTATATATTGCTGTAATAAATATAAGCATCTTTTTACCTTTGATTTTAGGGATTTTGGGCTTAATATTTGCTTTGATTGGGATTAAAGGCAAAGTCAAAGTTAGTCTTGTTATAATGAATGTCTTAGGTGTTTTTCTATCTATCTTTCTAGTCTATATTGGGATGTACGGTTTTCAACAAGCATAAAAGATTATCTTCAAATAATGGGTGCTTTTAGGGCAAACCAAGCTTTTTTATAGTTGAAACTACTTTAATGTCAAGGGTTTTGAGCGTTTACGATAAGTTTTTTACTAAAAAAGTGATCCAAACCCATCTCCTTTTCGAATGCTTAATAAGAAACATACAGAAAACATTCTAAAGGAGATGAACATTGTATGGATATGAAAAAAGCATTGTTGACGGTACCTTTAAGTTTTTCTTTATTGATTCCGACGGCTGCCGATATAGTGAACGCAGAAGATAGTATGAATAAAAATAAACCAACTGTTACGACGGAGGCTGTCGAGTTACGAGCTCAGCTAGACAAACTGTTAAGTGAGCACGCATATCTTGCAGTGGAAACGATGAGAAAAGGCGCTGAGGGTGCTGATGATTTTAAACAATCAGCTGAAGCACTAAGCGGCAACACAGAAGATTTATCAAACGCAATCGCATCTGTCTACGGGGAAGAAGCAGGTAAGCAATTTAAAGAAATATGGAGTAATCACATTGGATTCTTCGTTGACTATGTAAAAGCAACTGGCAATGAAGACGAAGAAGCGAAGCAAATGGCACTAGACGAACTAGAGCAATATCGCCAAGACTTCTCGAAATTTCTAGAGTCTGCGACAGGCCAGCGCCTAAAAGCTGATAAGTTAGTGCAAGGGCTACAAGCACACGTGAACCAATTGATCGGAGCTTTTGATAGTTACGTAGCTGGTGACTATGAAAAAGCCTACGAAATGGAACGTAAAGCGATTGAACATATGTATGGCGTAAGTAAAGGCTTATCCAGTGCAATCGTTGACCAATTCCCAGATAAGTTCAACGATACAAAAGCTGTAACACCAGCAGCAAACCTTCGTTCTGAATTAAACCATTTACTTTCTGAGCACGCTGGTCTTGCGATGATGGCGATGCAAAATGGAATCGATGGCTCAGAGGATTTTGAAGCATCTACAGAGGCATTGAGTAACAATACAGAAGATTTAACAGCAGCAATTAGCTCTATCTATGGCGAAGAAGCTGGCATGAAGTTCAAGGAAATGTGGTCTGGCCACATCGGTAACTTCGTTGATTATGTAAAAGCTACAGCTGATGAAGATGAAATGAAAAAAGAAGAAGCGATGGAAGCGCTAGACCAATACCGCCAAGACTTCTCCATGTTCTTGGAAAAAGCAACAGAAGGTGGTTTGAAGTCTGAAACCTTAGCCAAAAACCTACAAAGTCACGTCGACTATCTGATCACAACATTTGATCAATATGCTAAAGAGGATTACGACGCAACATACGACACGCTACGTGAATCCTATGCACACATGTTTGGCGCAGGGAAAGCTCTATCTGGCGGTTTCGTAAACCAATTCCCAGACAAATTCGAAATGGATATGCCGTCTAACATGCCAGATACAGGCATGGGTGGAACAGCTCAAGATAGCTTTGATTTCACATGGATTATCCTATCGATCCTAGCGATGCTTAGTGGTACTGCCCTTTATGCTCGCAAACAAACACAAAAACAGTAAGCTTTACCACATGTTCTGGCCCTGGGATTAAGTACCAGGGCTGGAGTTTTGGCTGAGCGGTAGATAGCGAAATCGTCAGCATCGAGATCTACTAAATAAGCACGAACTCGAGTCATGGCGGTGTCTTTTCCGACCCATTTCCCATTCCCATTCCTGAAACGCTCATGCCATGGCTCTTGTTATAGATAAAGGGTGCCCTTACTTATACGAGGGCACCCTTTTTATGCTTATAACAGCGCTTGCGCTTTTCTTAGTTATTACTGCTTAGTAGTCCGCTGAAAAAGTCTCCTATCGCAGATACTACGCTTTTTATAAAATTCCCAATTCGATCCAAGAAGTTTTGTCCTTGTTCAGAGTTTAAGAATTCATCCACTTTTTGCTTCATCTCGCCCATACGGTCTCCGACAGCGTTCCAGTCGATGTTGATATCTTTTAGATTCATGAATAAATCTGTTAGATTATTAAGCTGTTCATCTGTGATATTGAGGTTCAGTTTTTCAGTCTGGGTTTGGATCAGGTTCTGCATTTCTTCTTTATTTTGAGGTGTATTGTTTGCTAGTTCAGATTTAATGGCTGTTACGAGTTGGGTAGCTTCTTCTTTTCCAAGGTCTTCACCAAGCTTGGCGGTAGTGACCATCTCCTGGTTGGCTGCTTGTTTCACATCTTCAGCGATTGCTTCACCTGTTGACGTTTCATAGGCTTTTAAAAGTCCAGTAAGGGCAGCGGTTCCTGATACATCAAATGGAGCAGTGGCATAAATGTGCGCATCTTCCACGCCTGCTGTGGCAAGGGCGCTTTTGTACATATCAGCCGTTACCCAATTGATATGGTTGGTTTCAACAGTAAGGCCATCGCCTTTTTCACCAATCGTAATCTTACTACTCGAAATTGCCCGCGTGCCGATTTGAGCTTTGGAGATGTAATCGCCCAAATACTCGTGTTCTTCCTTATTTGTAACAGTTACGGTCATAACATTTTCCGATACATCCATTTCATTTAGTAGAGACTGTTTTTGTTCCTCCGACAAATCTGCACCTAGAGATACAATCTCATCCCCTGGAGCCGCATCCGCCAACACAAACTGCGGAAGCCCCATCATCATCAGTGCTAACACTAACATTGTAGCTATTATTCTACGCTTCATATTCCCTCTCCTGTCATTTTATGGGTAGAAATACGTACACTTATATCCTACCACAAAGTGAGATGCGGGGACAGGTCCCTCGTCTCACTACCAAAACCGAGATGAGGGACCTGTCCCTCCGTCCCAACAAAAAAACCGCTCCATTAGGGACGGTTTAGATATCAGGTGTGGGCGTAGGTTCGCCGTACCCATTTTGATAGATTTTATCAATATTTTGACGTATATCTTTAGCAGACTTCCCATCTCGCTTATCAAGGATTGATTTGGCTGCAATCTCCAGGCAAACACCGCATTTCGTTGCATGGCTATCCCACACTACTTCTCTATTTCCACCTTCGTCATGGATAAAGCAGTCATAATTGTTCTTGTGTCCAACGCTATCCCCACAACCACAATAGCAAGGCATCTGTTCCAGTAATTCCTTATGTTGTGCGACAGCGGTATATAGCACTTGCATGTCCTCAGGCTTATCATCTAAAAATCCAGGTAACGTTGATGCGTCTGACGTTTCCTCTCTTATATCTCCCATCGACGTATGTTCTGCTTCATTTATGTGGTCAGACGAACATCCGGCCGCAACTGCACTAGATAGCAGCATTCCGATTAAAAACAATTTTTTCATGAACTCGCACCTTCCACTATATATTCCACTTAATAGTAGAGTGTGGAAGGGGAGCGGTCAAGCTTTTTTGAGACGCGGGGACTGGTTCCTCGTGTCACTACTACCAAAACCGAGATGAGGGACCTGTCCCCGCATCTCACGCCATCACCAACCTAAAGATTTGTCGTGGGCGGCCACGGGAGGTGATTTTTTCTGTTCCAATTACTTCTATTAGTTCAGCGTCCAGCCATTGCAGCAGGATGCGGTGGGCGCTGCGGGTGGTGATGCCAAGCAAAGAAGCAAGCTCCTGTGCAGTAAATTGATTGAGGTTTTTCCGATGAATCAAAGCGAGCAGTTTCGTCATATAAGAAGGCGAGGTTCCCGCTTTCCTGGCGCTCTCCAGTAACGTTTGATCAGTCACGGCAAGCTCATACGTAAGTGGTGGCCCCATTTCCACAGGACCAATCACGCTTTTATCCTCACGAACGATGAAGCATGTGCTCGTGCCATATTCCTGTGCCTGCGCTAGTGCAATGCGGGCGTGATGTCCAGCTTCTCGCGATGAAAATCCAAAGCCTACGCCAATGCTGAGAGACAGGTGGAGTTTCTTTTTCGTTTCCTCTAATAACGGCATGTATTTGTAGCCTTCGGTGACCCGCTCAAACACACCGCGAGTAGTCACAAATAAGTATTCTTCCCGGTTTAATTCCGTCAAATACCCTTCTAATTGTTCAATATAATCAAGCAATACCCGGTGAAGCTGCAGATTCAAGCGCTGGATTCCTGTCTCCGAATGTTCCTTCGCGACTAACTTGTCATATTCATTGATCCGGACGATGCCGAATACGATTTGCGATTCCCGATTTTTCCTCGTATTGGTCGAAAGCAGGGCGCGCTCCAGAGCGACAGCGATATCCTCTTCCGTTGGTAGTACCCACTCGACCACCACGCCATCCGCTTCCAACGCTTCTGCCACCAGTTTTATGCCCGTTAATACAGCTCCCGCGTTCCCGCTTGCTACTTGCTCTTTATGAAATCGGAGGATATGCTCTTTTTGGTCTATAGAAGGCAAATCTTGATACGGAAAAAAAGTAAACGCTTCGCCTAGCTCGTTGGCCGCTGTTTGGCAATTTGTTTCCTGCAGAGAATCAATGGAGATGCCTGTAAGAGGTTCCGCTTTTTTGTGGTTCAATCTATATAAGGCTCGATATAGGCTGGACCCTTTTAATGGGATGTAGTGTGCTGGAATGTGTGCGGGGATGTCGTTTTTCGATAACGTATAAGGGAGGTAACCGGAGTAAAAGAGAACTTCGACATTCTCTTCTGCAATCAGTTGTTTCGTGAAGAGTGGAGCGTCATAAATATTACCAGAAACCCGGTACTCGGCCTCGAAGTTCGGAAAGGAAGCCAGCACGGTTTTTATTTTCTCGACGATATCCTCCGGTCCAATTACGCCAATTCGAATCGTTACACTGGTCATCCTTCTCCAACCTCCTATGTTCAGTTTATGTTTTCCAAACGGGTAAGTGGTCTGCTACAAACGCATCATCTGTTAAATGAGGATACTCTCGATAAATACGATCGATCTCCTCAGCTTGCCCAGGACTTAACACTTCGTCAGGGGATAAGCACCATGCTCCTTTTAACAAACCTTGGCGAGCCAAGACTTCGTTAATGCCAGCGATACACCCTTTGAAATCGTGTTTTGCATCAAATAAAACGGCGTTCGTTTCGGTAACCTGTTGAGCAATAGTCAGTAATTCAGATGGAATCGTCTGGTTTTGTCGTGCAAATGTTAGTTGCTTAAACAGCTCCACAGCTTGTGTGGTCCAGACCGCCCAATGACCAAGTAAGCCGCCGACTATACTTTTCTCCACCAGTTCACCATGAACCGGGAAGCGATACGTGGTAAGTAAATCGCTCACAATCGTGTCATCATTGCCTGTATATAATGCTATGTCGTCCCGTCGATTCGAATGACAAACCGCGCGGGCGACATCAATCGTCTGATAGCGGTTGAATGGCGCCATTTTGATAGCGTGTACGTTTGGAATGTCGGCAAAGGCGCGCCAAAAATCATAGGAGAGCACGCGGCCACCGACGGAAGGTTGCAAATAAAAGCCAAATACAGGCATCACTTCCGCAACAGCCCTGGTTCGTTCTATAAGTTCTTCTTCACTCAGCCGCTGTAATCCTCCCATGCTTAACAATCCTAGATCATATCCTAGTCCTTTCGCTAATTTTGCTTCCTCGACAGCTTGTTCGGTTGGGCCACAAATGCCAGCAATCTTAATGAAAGGAAGTTTCAAATTCCGCGTTGAAATCTCCTCCATCGCTAAGGACAGGACGTATTCGTATAATCCATGTTCCCTTATTTCAAATTGCGTCGTGTGGACACCAACCGCAATGCCGCCAGCACCTGCGTCCATATAGTACCTCGTTAAGGCGCGCTGGCTTTGTTCATCTAACGTCCGATCCTCATTTAGTGCGAGGGGATGGGCCGGGATAACCGTTCCATCATGTAGCGCTTTTTTGATGTCAGCTTGTAGCATTTAATACGCACCCTTTCGTTCTTGAAAGTGGGTTGGTTTATTGATCGTTTCACCGTCATTGATGACCCATGTAGCGGTCCATTCGATCATTTCTTGAAGCGAGACGTACGGATAGCCGAATAGACGGAACGCTTCTGCAGCGTTAGAGAGGAGCGCTGTATCTTGTTCTTCTCCTACAAAAACAGGCTCCTGCTGGAACAACTCACCAAATTGCTCAGCCAAGCGTTTAATCGACACCGTCTCAGGACCAGTAATGTTTAGCATGCTTGGAGGAGTGTTGCAATGAAGCAGCGATTGAAGCGCCATTCGATTCGCATCCCCTTGCCAAATAACGTTCGCGTGCCCCATGCTAAGGTCGATGGGCTCGTTTTGATTTACCTTCTTGGCAATTTCCAATAACACACCATACCGCATATCAATCGCATAGTTTAAGCGGAACAGGAGCATCGGTGTCTTATTTTTGTGGGAAAAGTGGGTGAACACACGCTCGCGACCAAGGCAGGACTGAGCATATTCGCCAACAGGTCCAACAGCATCCGTTTCTTTGGCACCACCAGTTCGAACTGATGTAAGAGGATAGACATTTCCGGTTGAAAAAACGACAATACGTGAATTCGCAAATTTCTCTGCTACACGTCCTGGTAGAAAGGCGTTCATCGCCCAGGTGAAGTGCTCATTTCCCGTTGTGCCAAACTTATTGCCAGCCATATAGATGATGTTTTTCACATTCGGTAAGCTTAGGAGATCTTCATCTTTCAGCAGGTCAGCTGCGATCGTTTCAATTCCGGCAGCCTCAAGTTCCTGCTGCAGACTTCCAGATGAAAAACGAGACACCCCATACACCTTTTTGCCAAGCCCCCCTTGAACGACAGCTTTTTGAGCAAGCTTGGCGAGACTAGGCCCCATTTTGCCACCTACTCCTAAAATCAGAATATCGCCATCGAGTTGAGCTAAGTCATCGATCAACGCTTTCGTCGGTGTTGCCATCGCGTTTTCCACCTCTTGAACCGTTAACATGTCAAACACTCCCCTAACCAATATATATGATGTAAAAAAATTCTGAAAAATACTCTATATGTAAAGTGTATGTACCTCCCGATTAAAAGACAAGTCTTTAAGATGTCTTTAATTCACGGGATTTTTTAAGGGTTTTGATAGGTGATATTGGTGCACAAGAGATGTATATCAAGCGCTCAAAGTCTAGTTTGCTTTTCGCGCCTCTGTAAGCATCGAACCGCTGTTGCTCTCTGTGTTTCCTGTAACTTAATGCGGATTCAGGGAAGTTCTGGGCTGTAGGAGGTTCGATTAAACCCGCTGCATCATGCAGCAACATCGAACTGACCTATGTCCTGTGGGCAGCAGATTCTACGTCGCTAACCGGGCGCTTGCGCTTTTGTTGTGTCCAGCTCCAGCGCCTAGCGCCTAGCAAACTTCCTGCACCTCCGTACGATAAGTTAACATCGAATCACTTCGTTCTTCGTGTTTCCTTTATCTCCTACGGAGCCGTCCAGTTTGTACGTCGCTAACCAGGCGCTTGCGCTTTTGTTTGTGTCTAGCTCCAGCGCCTACCCCCTCGGGGTCTTAAGTAAAGCCTCTATGTGGCAAAAATCGCCACGACGAGGCTTTGCTTAAGCCTGTCGGGGGTGAACAAGGCGCTTGCGCTTTTGTTTGTGTCTAACTCCAGCGCCCAGCGCCTAGCAAACTTCCTGCACCTCTGTACGATAAGTTAACATCGAATCACTTCGTTCTTCGTGTTTCCTTTATCTCCTACGGAGCCGTCCAGTTTGTACGTCGCTAACCAGGCGCTTGCGCTTTTCTTGTGTCTTTAATGTGAGTAAAATTGCTCGTCTCGTACTTCGTGATTGAAATTGGTAATTCGCTTACATAAGATTTATTTATAAAGGAGGGGTGGCGGTATGAAAAAAATTGCGGTTATCGGAGCGGGAGCGATGGCGGAGGTGGGGCATTTTCCTCACTATCAATCTCACCCTGACACAGTGGTGTCATGTATCGTTGATCAGCGGGAAGATCGAGCGAGGTGGATGGCTGAGCGGTTTCAGGTGCCATCCTTTTATACAGATGTGGAGACCATGCTTGCTAACGAGGAGATTGACGGTGCGAGCATATGCACACCGAATAGCACGCACTTGCCAATTGCTCAGAAATTACTAGAAAACGGGATACATATCCTAATGGAAAAACCGATTGGCACGAATGTAGAGGAAGCAAGAAAAGTGGTCGAGTTTGCTCGTCACAAAAAACTCGTTTGCATGGTTGGGATGACGCAGCGGTTTCGTACAGAGGCAATGATACTGAAGCGGCTCATTGAACATGGTCGTCTTGGCACTATTTATCATGTCCGGGCCCAATATTTGCGTCGCCGTGGAACTCCTCAAGGTTGGTTTACGAATGAAGCGCTGGCAGGAGGGGGTACGATGATGGACATTGGAGTCCATGCCCTTGACCTTGCCTGGTGGCTGATTGGGGCCCCGACTGTAAAAAGTGTGACGGGTACCTTGAAGGATGGGATTGGTAATTATCATACGCTTTTTTTAAAAGGAGGCTGGAATTCTGCGGTCGCAGGGTCAGCCAAACCCATGTCAGTCGAGGACTTTGGCAGTGGTTATTTTCGCTTTGAGGGCGGTGTCACCTTAAACGTGGAAGCAAGCTGGGCAATCAATGGGCAGGAAACGGACGGCTTGTGCATAGACATATATGGTAAGGAGGGTGGCGCATCGCTACAGCCATTATGTATTTATCATGAACTGGATGGTATTTATGTAGAATCGACGCCTGTTTTCTCCAAGAATGATGTGTTGCAAGAGGAAATCTATCATTTTATTGAGTGTATGCTTCACGGAAAAGAACCGGTTAGTAGTGGTCAAGAAGGTGTAGAAGTTCTGAGGATGTTAGATGGATTAGCTCATTCTAGTCAGCGTGGTACAGAATATACATTTTAACAGGAGGGTCAGGATGAATGTTGGTGTAATTGGTACAGGAAGCATTTCAGAGCTTCATCTCAAAGGGTATGATCGACTGAAGGAAGTGCGAATTCTAGCAGTTTGCGATACGAATATGGAGCGGGCCAGAGAGAAGGCCTCCCAATTTGGGGCGGAGTATGTGTTTGAGGATTACAACCAACTTTTGGCGTTAGAGATGGTGGATGCCGTGAGCATTTGTACGTGGAATAACACTCATGCAGAGATAGCTATTGCGGCATTAAAAGCAGGGAAGGATGTGTTGGTGGAAAAACCTTTGTGTATGAGCATTGCGGAGGCGCGGGCTGTTGAAGCAGCTGTTCATGAGTCAGGTCAGATGCTCCAGGTGGGGTTCGTTAGAAGGCATGGAACGAATGCAAAGGTGTTAAAAACGTTTATCGATAATGGTGAACTTGGGGAAATTTATTATGCAAAAGCTACCTGTACGAGACGTATTGGCAATCCTGGTGGGTGGTTTGCGGATAAGGAACGTTCGGGTGGAGGCCCGCTGATTGATCTCGGTGTTCATATGATCGATCTATGCTGGTACTTAATGGGAAAGCCGAAGCTCACATCTGTCGTCGGTCACACGTACCACAAGCTAGGCAACCGCGCCAACATTGACCATCTTTCGTTTTATCAAGCAGCCGATTATGACCCAGACGTGAATACAGTGGAAGATATGGCAAATGCACTTCTTCATTTTCAAAATGGTGCTTCGATGATGGTCGATGTCAGTTTTAGTCTTCATAAAAAAGAAAATGAAGTGGCTGCTTGCTTGTATGGAGATAAGGGAGGCGCAGAGATCGAACCTAAGCTTGGGATGTTTACGGAAAAATATAATACCATGTTGAATACTACTCCTCAAATCGATAGCCTGACTTTTGATTTTGAAAATGGATTTAATAGTGAAATAGAACACTTCATCAAAAGTTGTAAACGGGAAGAAGAGCCCATCAGCCCGATTGAGGATGGGGTGGAGATGATGAAGATGCTGACAGGTATTTATGAATCAGCTTGCTTAGAGCAGGAAGTACGGTTTGATTGAGAAGTAGTGTTGGCGTAAGGTTATTCGCGAAAAACCCGGGGATTGAGATTTATCCATATGAAGTCACAAGAACGCTCGCATTATATTCGCGAAACCGCAAGACGGATCGTGTGCACAATCAAATTAAAGGGGGACACCAATATGAAAACCAGCGTGAGTATGTATAGTCTTGATCAATACGTTCAGGAGCATCACTGGGATGTATTTGATTTTATTCAATTTGCAAAACAGATCGGCTGTGATGGCGTCGAGCTATTGGATATGTATTGGTGTGAAGCAGCGGATATGTCGAGGGTGGTTGCTTGTTTAGAGCGAGAGAATATGCCTGTGGCAGCATACGATACATCAAATGATTTCGTACAACTGACTTCTCAAGAGCGGAAGCAGCAAGTCGCGAAAGTGAAGCGGGATATTGATATCGCCGCTCATTTGGATACACAGGTTGTTCGCATTTTTTGCGGGGATAAAAAGAAATGTATTCATTATAGCCAAGGTCTACAATGGATAAATGAGTGTATGCAGGAGTGCGTCGACTATGCCGAGAAGAGAGGTATACATCTGGCTATAGAGAATCATGGTTTTTTTGCAGGAAGAAGTCATCAGGTGCAGGAAATGATTGTAAATATAAATTCCCCATTCCTAGGAAGTACGTTTGATACGGGCAATTTTTTATTAGTGGAGGAGTCTCCCATTCAAGCACTTGAAGTGTTGAAACATAACGTAAAACATGTTCATTTCAAGGACTTTCTGCGAGTACCACATGACTTTACAGGGAGAACCATTCAAGGGGTGTCAGGAACAAAGTGGGTAGGGGCTGTAGCTGGTCAAGGTGAAGTGGATTTGCAACGGATTATTCACGTATTAAAGCAGGTAGGGTACACAGGCTGGTATTCTATTGAATATGAAGGCTTGGATGACTCTAAAGAATCTGTGAAAAAATCGATAGCGAAGTTGACGGCACTTGTATAACTGGAACGCTAGAAATCGTATGAAATCCTCTGCATGGGGCACGCTAGTCCACAGAAATCATTGGAGGGATAAGCATGAACGTGTTGGAGATTGATGATCAGGAGGAAGTTACCGCAACGCAACTGCAAGATGCTGCCAGAGACGAGATGGCGATACAATGTACGTTACAAAAAGCTGTGATGATTGTACGAGAACATCTATCGGTGCGAGAGACAAACGTTACGTTTCTATTGACTGACAGCTGGACAGCTAGACCAGAATGCCATCACGTTACCGAACTCCTCATCACGGAAAAGATAGGGGAAGCCAGAATGGGGAGAATCATGGAACGGATCCATCCTGTAGCGCATAAAACCGGAGCACACTCAGATGTTTTTTATGCATACATGCGACAGCTATCCTTTTCCATGAGCTGTTTTGGTCATATCAAACGTATTCATGGGATGCGAACGGAGCGTGAAGTGGAGGGCTACGACCACATGTTATCGACAATTCGGTTTGAAAATGGAGCGATGGCACAAGTGGAAATCAGTAGTACGAAAGGGCTCAAGCCAATCTATGAAATCGATATTTCTGGAACACAGGGCAATGTCCATTACCGGAATGAACCTACTGCCTCATTTCAAATTGAAATGGAAGATGATACGTCAACTCAAGTAGATCCTAAGGAAGTTAGTACGGAAACAGCTGATTTGCAGCGTATTACCTTCATGGAGCTTTTCCAGTTGATGAAACTTACAGAGCAAGCGTTTCAATCGGCGACAACCGGGCTTTCCCAGGAGGTGTAAGCGGTGAAAGTAGGGATGCTTAGTTTTGCCCACATGCATGCGTTTAGCTATGCGAAGAGTATCGTGAAAAGGCACGACGTCGAACTGATTGGTATTTTTGATGACGATGCGGAACGTGGAAGAGAAGTTAGCGACCAATTTGGTGTCCGCTATTATGATTCGTTGGACGCCTTCCTTTCGACTGACGTGGAAGCAGTCATTGTCTGTAGTGAAAACATCAAGCATAAACCATTTGTGATAGAGGCTGCACGGGCAGGGAAGCATGTATTATGTGAAAAGCCACTTGCCACCACGAAAAAGGATGCACTGGAGATGATTAATGTGTGCAGGGAGGAAGGCGTCCAGCTACAGACTGCTTTCCCTGTACGCTATAACGAGTCGATGGTAAAAGCAAAACAAGCAGTCGAGCGCGGAGAGGTTGGCGATATTTTATCAATGCGAGGTACCAATCGCGGAAAAAATCCCGGCGGCTGGTTTGTGGAAGAAGAACAATCTGGCGGTGGGGCGGTACTCGATCACACCGTGCATATCATTGATATGATGAGATGGCTGCTCGAAGATGAGATAGAGGAAGTGTACGCGGAAGTAGATACCTTTTTTGCAGAGAAAGCGATTGATGACGCTGGGTTAATGACACTTAAATTCAAAAACGGCGTGCTCGCCTCCCACGATCCAAGCTGGTCACGAAGCGCTACCTTTCCTACTTGGGGCGATGCTACAATCGAAGTAATCGGAACAAAAGGAAGAATCTATGCCGATGCATTCGCTGATTATCTTCATGTGTATTCCAATGAAACGGGCTATTCGCAACCTTTTGTAGGACCCGATATGGATGATAGATTAGTAGAAGATTTCATACGAGCAGTAAAAGAAGATAAAACCGTAACGATTACAGGCGAAGACGGCATGCACGCCATGAACGTCGCCCTCGCCGCCTACCGTTCAGCGAAGCTCCATCAGGCAGTGAAAGTGGAGGAAATAGGTGGGTAGGGAAGCTGAGCGTATCGGGGGGCGATACGCTCTTATCGGGTGGTAGACCCATGCATGTCAGGGAGAGACCTGCGCATATCGGTGGGCGATACGCTCTTATCGGGTGGTAGACCCACGCATGTCAGGGAGAGACCTGCGCATATCGGTGGGCGATACGCTCTTATCGGGTGGTAGACCCACGCATGTCAGGGAGAGACCTGCGCATATCGGGGTGCGATCCGCGCATATCAGGGTGGGACCAACGCATATCGGAGGGCAACACACCCATTTCAGAAGCGAGCTAACCTCCTTATCAAGTTATCGAACTAAAAAACGAAGTTTTCTACATACCACGAGAAGGGGGAGAGGGGGTGGCTAGTTATGAAAAGACATTGAAGTATGATGGAGTGCACCTCATTGTTGGTATTTTAATTTTTGCCATATTCCAGGGATTTTTCAGGCCTGTTTTATTACTTTATATTTTGTTTGCGCTTCGGTTTTTGGAGAAGTGGTCTATTTGGAGAGTGATAAAAGGAGTTGCTATAGTAGCATTCATAATGTAAGAGTCTGAAGGGATTAGATGGTTTGGGGATGTTTTCTTGTCTTGATTTGCCTAATGGATACGAAGGCTTTCATTTATAGGTTCAGCCTTCGAGTCTTTCTTGTACAATCAGTCCAATAGTTATCAGTGTGAAAAGCAGAATGGAAGCACTAATAGAGAAATACCATTCTATTTTTTTTGATGATCTTTAACACGACGAATACCTGATAAAGCTATTATAGAAGATAACAAGATCCCCATTAATTCCGTATTGTTAGCAGCAAATTCATCGTCATTAAAAACATAAATAGATACACCAAACGTAGCAATTACCAAAAATACCATGACTATTCACATGAAATCTCTCCTCGCTTTGGGTTGAAAGGTAGATAAGAAATAAGGCGAAAATCTATGTATTGTGCATATAGTAACACACGAATTAACCTTCCTGTATGTTTTCATTTAGAAATAAATGGGTATTGTCTTTACTAGAATAAACGAAGTATAGGTGATACGGGAGGCATACAGTCATGGAAGAACAACAAATGAAAGAAATCCTTGAAGAAGTCATCGAATCGAGCGAAGGAGAAGAGAATGCATCTGTGCAAACCGTTGTGGATACATTAATTGATCGGTTACAAACAAAAGAAGTATAATGCCGGATGCTTGAAACTAGCATCCTCTACATATAAGTAAAGTGCCTGTTTCTCTATGTTTTACACTAACGTAGAGAAACAGGCGCTTTTTTTGTGTGTTGACAGAAGATGCCAAACCCGATATTATATAAATTGTTCAATTCATTTAAGACAAATTAAACGAATTGAATAATTTATACAAAGTTGATGGAGGTGTTGCTTTTATGTCAAAGGAACTCGAGTCCCTAGAAGAGGCAAGAGACATTATGATTAGTGCGATAGCCCAAACCATGGTTATTTACGGTGTTACACCTTCTGTAGGAAGAATATATGGTGTTTTATATTTTGCTAATGAACCTATGGCTTTGGATGATATTAAAGACGAAGTAGCGATGAGTAAGGCCAGTGTGAGTAATGGGATGAGGGACCTTCTTGAAACAGAAATGGTCATTAAAGTGTGGAAAAAAGGTGATCGAAGGGACCATTTTATTGCGGAGAAAGACTTTATGAGGAATTTTTTAAACTTCTTTGTAAAGATGCTTCGGCAAGAAAGAAGTCTATTTATGAAAGCAAATGAACAAGCAAAGCCTGTATTTAAAGAACTTGCTGAGAATTCTGAATCCCAAGAAGCTAAGGAAGTAGCGCAAAAGGACTTAGAAAATTTGAATAAATCATTGGAATATTTTGAATGGACCATGCGATTAGCTAATGCGATGGAATCTGGAGAGATTTTCAATTGTTTTCCAATAAATGAACAGGACAAAAAGGAGTAATGAGCTTTGGAGTGGAGTAAAACTGCAGTTGTGTTAATTGATTTACAAAAAGAAAGTCAGTTTGGAATTAATGGACTAGAAGAGGTCATCTCAAACACTAGTAATTTAGTTGCTGAAGCTAGGGAGCATAATCTACCTATTATTTATACGAGACAAATAAATCGAGCAGATCAAGTTGGTTTGTCTAATGGGGAGCCTTTAAAAGATAACCTTACCCCTTTCTATTATTCTACTGATACAGAGGATATAGAAATTTTTGATGAGATAAAGCCTGACACGAACGATATTATTATAGATAAACATCGATGGAGCGCATTTTATGAAACTAATTTAGATTTATATCTTCGCAGTATGAATATCGAAAATCTAATTATAGGTGGCTTGGTAACGGATGGTTGCCTAATGACTTCTGTGTTTGATGCTTATTTTCGTGACTACCAAGTTAATCTCGTGAAAGACATTTGTGGAACCTCAAATGAGGGAGCTCATATGTCTTCTATATTAATTATGGCCAACTGGGTATATGATATGAAAATCTACAATACTGATGAACTTATAAAACATTTAAATGGTAAGGAGCATACATTCTGGGAAGCTTCAGCACCAGATTCTATGCAGTTTACTCCCGAAAGTATGAGGGAGATATACTCTAAATTGGATGAGAGATAGATTGAATTTACATAAGGAGGAGCTTTTATGTCTACAAAGAAACTGCTTACTGGAGTATTATTGCTATTAGTATTACTACTAACAGCATGTAATTCAAGTGGAGAAGATGCTCAATCATCAACATCTTCTGATAAAAAAGAAGATTCTAAGGATGAAACAATTGTATTTGGGGAAACGACTTGGACAAGCACACTTCTACCAACTCAGATTTCTAAACAAATACTAGAAAAAGCAGGTTATAAAGTAGAAACGAAGCAAATTAGTCAGCCATTGATTTTCAAGGGACTCCAGAATAAAGAAATCGACTTCTTTATGGATGCTTGGCTCCCACATACAGAAGCGGAACTTTGGTCAAAGTATAAAGATGACTTACAAAAGGTTGCAACTAGCTATGAAGACGTCCCATTAGGTTGGGTTGTTCCGGAATATGTTGAGGAGAGCACTATTAAAGATTTAAAGGGGAAGGCATCTAAATTCGACGAACGTGTTGTTACCATTGCAGCTGGAGCGGGAATTGTAGAAATTTCTAAACAGGTTATAAATGATTACGGACTAGAGAATTATGAATTGATAAAATCTGGTGAGGCTACGATGATAGCTACTTTAGATGATGCAATTGAAAAAGAAGAACCTATTATCATCACTGGATGGAGACCTCACTCTATGTTTGCGAAATATGACTTAAAATTCCTGGAAGACTCTAAAGAGAATTTCAAAAAGGATAATGTTTACGTTCTGTCTTATAAAGGTTTAGAAAAAGACCATCCAAAAGCCTACAAGATTTTATCAGAATGGGGTATCAAAGTAAGTGAATTAGAAGAAATGATGTTAAAGTATGAGGAGGATGGAACGTCGTTTGAGAAATTAGCTGAACAATGGATTAACAATCATCAAGAGAAAGTGAATAACATGCTCGAGTCGGCAGAGGAATCCTAATTAAAAATTTGGTGCCTGCCCCCGCTGCTTTAAAGCATTACGGCAGTGGGGGGGCAGGCACCTTTTATTGCGCTTTTATAAGCCACGTCCAACTCCAGCGCCCAGCAAACTTCCTGCTCCTCCTTACGATAAGTCAACATCGAATCGCTAGCGCTCTTCGTGTTTCCTTTATCTTAAAAGAATTTTAAAGGCAGTTCGATTAAAATCGCTACGTCACGTAGCAACATCGAACCAACCTACGTCCTATAGGCCGCAGTTTGTACGTCCTAAACGGGCGCTTGCGCTTTTGTTTTACACTTTATACTTTTCCACTTGCTCCTGCAGATCCTGGGCTAATTCCGCTAGGTCTTTAATGCTAGAGGAGACTTCTTCCATGGAACTGCTTGATTGTTGGGCTGAGGCTGCAGCTTGTTCGACCCCGGCTGCTGATTCTTCTGATACGGCTGCGATTTCTTCAATGGATTGATTCATTTTCGTGCTGTTTTCGGAGATCTCGTTAAGATTACCAGAAATCGTATGAATGCGCTGTACCATTTCCGAAACAGATTGATTGATTTGATTGAAGGATTCGCCTGTGGCTTTTATTTGTTTGGAGCCTTCATCGACTTCTTTGTATCCGTCTTGAAGAGAGTTTGCAACGACATTGGACTCGTTTTGGATATTTTGTACGATAGTCGTAATATCCCCAACGGATGACGATACTTGTTCTGCTAGTTTACGAACTTCATCTGCAACAACTGCAAACCCTTTTCCATGTTCGCCAGCTCGAGCTGCTTCAATAGCTGCGTTTAAAGATAGCAGGTTTGTTTGCTCAGCAATATCGCGAATGACTTCAACGAGCTTGGTGATTTCTTGCGACTGTTTATCCAATCCTTGTACTTTTTCCGCTGCTTCTTTGACGATGGCATCGATGGTCATCATTTGTTCTACAGAGCGATTCATCATCTCACTGCCTTCTTCTGTCATAGACAGTACTTCCTCTGAAGCGTTAGCAACCTCGATGCCACCTTGATGAGCGTGTTGAATTTTTGTTGTGAAATCTTCCATCATTTCAGATAACTGAGAAGAACTATTCGCCTGGGATTCCGCACCTGAGGAAAGCTCAGTCATGGTAGACGCTATTTGTAAACTACCTTCTCGCACCTCATTTGCAGATTGAGTAAGCTCTTCACTCTGACTGGATACCGAGTGGGCTGCACCACCTACATTTTGAATGAGCGAGCGCAAGCTTTCTTTCATTTCATCTACGGATCTTGAAAGTTGGCTTATTTCGTTATGTCCTGACTGTGCGAGCGTAACTTGTAGATTTCCTTCTTCTACTTCTTTCATCTTTGCTTGCAAGTTCTTAATAGGTTTTGTAAGTCTTCTAGTGATGATAGTAGATGCAAGAATGGACAGAAGGATAACACCTAGCAAGCTAATACCAATTGGAATCAAAATAGGTGTTGCTTTTTCTGCAAATTCTGACTTGTAAACAGATCCAATGATGATGAGGTCAGAGCGTTTGTTCACAGCATACCCCATAGCTTTTTGTTCGCCTTCTAGCTCATATTCTACAATGCCGTTATCTTGATTTTGAGCAATTAAGTCCTTATAGTAACCGGCATCTGAAACGTTTTTGCCGATATTGGATTCATTTGGATGAGATAAAAACACCCCATTTTTATCTAGGATGGCTGCGTATCCTGCATCACCAATTTTGATGTTATTGATAGTGGATACCAAAGAGTCAAGGTTAATATCCACTGATACGACTCCCTGCAGTTCACCATTTTGCATGACCGTTTGGGCTGCACTAATGAGTAGTTCATCAGACCCTTCAGTACGGTATGGCTCTGTCCATATGACTTCCCCTTGTTGTTCAACTGCTGATTTGTACCAAGGTCGTTCCCTTGGGTCAAAATCAGATGATAGATTGACAGAGGCCGACATGACGATGTCCCCGTTGTTTTCCTGTCCATAATAAATATTGGTAATGGAATCATTCATGTTATCCATGTCTACAAAATTGAGAAGCATTTCTTCTTTGAAATGTTCAAAGTTTTGTAGTTTACGAGAGTTCGCTAAGTTTTGTACAACTTGTTCTTGTGTTTGAAAATATGTATCAAATGAGTCATTTAAACTTGCCATCTGTTGTTCTACGTTGTTGACTAGCTCATCGGTAGTTTGCGAAACACTAAATGTGTAGCTGACACCAGCGATGATTAAGCCTCCAACCATAATTAAGATAAGAAAAGGGAGTAAGATTTGTCGCTGAATCGTCTTATTAAAAAAGCTCCCTGGAGTTTTGCTGAACCGTTTCTTGTTTGTCTTCTTCTTCATTTCCTGAATTCCCCCTGTAATAAAAAACCCGTCCTGGCTCACACGTCATTTTAGATCCATTTCTATTCTCATACATAAAAAATCACCGAAGAACGGTGTATGGATTAGTACCATTTCGGGAGCACGGCTGCCTTGGTATTACAATGCAATACGGTAGGCCCATAGCTTTGCGCCCCTATCTTTCGCTAAGTTTGCCACTTTGGTATGAAGAAAGATGGTATTTAAAGAAAAATTACACTAACTTCTCGTGTGAAACGGATGAATGAAACTTTGTCTATATTTGTATCGGCATAAAGAATCATTTTATTAAATCATTATAGGAATTATTTAGTTTGTTTTTCTTTACTGAGAATAGATGAATAACCCTAAAAAAAGCCTCTCAAGTAGTTCATACTTGAGAGGCTTACTTTTTTACCTATTTTCTATGCTGCTTTGTTACCTTTATCCTTCTTACCATTACTCTTCTCATCTTTCTTCATAATCTTCTCTAACTCATGTTCAATCTTCTTCATCTCTTTTTCCTCTTTATCGTTATTCATCTTTTGCATAGATTTTAAAATATGGTGAACGGTAGAGTCGATGTGCTGGCTTGTGTTACCGTTTGTAGTTATAAATGATGATAGTTGCTCATCTAAAAGCTTACCAACTTTGTCAGAACCGAACATTGCTTCTAGTTCTACTAGTTGAGTGGCTACGTTCTCTAGAGTCATAGATCCGTCTAAATGATCTTCGAATAGATTGAGTGCAACAACATCTTCAGCAGAGCGGGGCATGATTTTATATTCATCGTAGTTATAGGTAAGGACACCGGTAATAGATTCATATACTTTATCTATCTCAACCAAGTCATTATCGGAATCAATGACAAAAGTGCCTTGTTCATCTTGGGCGGTGTAGTTATGGAACGCATCAACATCCGTTACTTCCGCTAGGTTTATTTTAACCAATTGACCTTCCAGTTCTTCGGAGAACTCGTTTGATGTAATGGGTTTAGCTTGTGGAATGCCTACATCTTTTTCGATGATTGTAGCATTTTGTTCGGAAGGTTGAAGTTGTAATAGGTCAAAATATTCTTCTGTTACTGCTTTAGCCTGAATGCGGTCACCAACATTAGCGCCAAGGTCTTCCGCTCGTACGACGATGCCTGCTGTTTCGTCTTGTACATAATAATTGATCTTCCCGCCAGTTGGGAAAGCCGCTGTTACGATTCCTTCTATGTTAACCCGGCTCCCAATAGTAGATTCTCGAGCTTCCTGAATAGAGACGGCAGGAATGTCTTTTACAATATCATCCGCAGAACGTGGAACTACTTTATATTGACCAAAGCTGTATGTTACATACCCAGTAATAGTGTCATAGGTTGTGCCCACTTCTAGTAGGTTTTCATCCGAATTGATTACAAAGGAACCACTTTTATCGTTTGCTTGAAAATCATTGTACTTATCTACAGACTCGACCGAAACGGTTTGTAACGATACGAGTTGACTTTCGAGTGATTCACCTAAGTCGTTAGCATCGATTAATTTAGGTTCCAGTTCACGAGCGTTTTCTTCTACAATGGTCACATCATCTGTTACGACCTGAAGGAGTCCATAATACTCCTCTGTATTTCCTGAAGCTCGAATGACATCACCAATGGATGCATTAACTGCGTCCGTACGTACAACAATCCCTGCGGTGTCGTCTTGGATATAGTAGTTTTTGTCGTCTTTTGCAATGACCGTTCCTTGAACAGCAACGTTGGACCCTTCTGGCGCATAGCGGGCATCGGCAATCTTATTGCCACGTTCAAATGCTGGCTCATATCCGGCTTGAATAGCTTCTTGTTCTGTCCAGAAGAAAATACGATTCTCCACCGGTACTTGCTCCCAATTTGCAGGTCTTACATATTGATTTGTCTCTGAATTACCTACATATTTTGAGTAGCCTTTTTGATCGTAACGTGCACGGAATTCAAAGGGTAATTCAAGTAAAGGAGTTTCTTCGCTCCAGATTCCAAAATTATTAGCCTGGGCAGTTTTTGCAGCTTGTTGGTACATTTGGTAGGTTTCCTCGCTGCCAATTGGGGCGATGAAATACGTTACAGCATAGCCCTTTTCAACCATATTTAGGTTCGTATTCAGTCCGTCAGACGTACGTATGACTTCTGCAAGCAAACGTCCGTAATCGTCCGTCACTTTTTCACTAACATCAAGGGTTACCTCATCGCCTGGTTGTAGTAATGTTTGTAGGTGTTCTGTAGCTTGTACACCGTGATATTTTTGTGAGTGATTTGGATTGGTTGTAATCAAAGAGGAGTCATATGAATCCATATGATACGTTTCAGGAGTGTCGATGTTTAAGTATCTTACGGTGTCTGCTCCCAGAATGGATGATTCAATCTTAATTGTATCCCCGTCTACAACTCTCTCAACTGTAGCTGTATATTCATCCTTTGGCTCAGGAGGCTGTACGGACTCATATTTTCCAAGGTTTGAAAAAGTGTCTTTAGGTAAAGCAATCCATTCATCGGTAGGATCGTAAGCATCAGTAACGTCTGTGTCACCAGCAAGAACTGTCTCCTTACGTACTAACGTGGTATCTTTAGTCGATGTAGCGTTCTCCGTCCATCCATCACCAGGATCTTCTCCAACTTTACCAATGGAGTCCACCACTGTACCTTGTCTTGTACTTTCGTCATAGTTTTGGAAAAGGACAACAGCATCATCACCATTAAATTCATAAAAGTAACTGCTCCCTGTAACGTCAGCTTGATCTAGAATGGCTTGGTCCGCATCGGAGTGTGCAATCACATAAACTTCACCATCTTCAAGTGTTCCTGAAAGGTTTAGCTCATTTGCGTAGCCGTCACCTGGATCTTGAGATGCGCCATTTGTAAAGGAAACAACAGTATAATCTGGTAAATCGATTGGCTCGCCTGTTCCATTGTAAAGTTCGATTGCTTTGTTGTAGCCACTTCCTTCCACGTACTCGGAAAAGATTAAAGAACTGTTTGTCTCGGCTTGGACTGGGTTAGCAATCGCTAACATACTTAAACCAACTAAAAACGACAATAAAAGTGAAAAAGCTCTTCTCATACTTTTCATACCTCCCATTAATTAACAATTTACATTCATTATAAAGGAAAATTTGTAAGGTTTTGTTTATCTATTGTAAGTTTCTGGTGAAAATTAATTTTTGGTAAAAAAATACTATGATTTTTTACTTGTTATGGTACTCAACTAAACTTTTTTATGTTTCCTTGTTCTCATGTGAAAGAATTAATTATAAGATAGAAGTTGGAATCCATCATTCATTAAGGTACATACTAAGCAAACGTGAACGTTGAAGATTAAAGGAGTTTTACATAATGGCAGTAGTGTTGAATGTGATCTTTTTTCTAAGTACATTAGCTTTAACAAGTCAAGTAAAAGGTTCTGCGGCACGAAAAGTTTTTTACGGGATTGGACTCGTAATGAGTGTTGTTGGAATGATTGCGTTAATTGTTATGTCTGGTTGGGTTGCTTATACGGCTGGGATGATTTCTGCGGGGGTCAGTTTATTAGGTGTGCTAGGTTTGTTGTTTATGATGACGAAATAGGCATAAGATAGGAATCCAGGTCTGGATATGACCTGGTTTTTTATCGCTTAGTGTATAACATTCAATGCTTGTGTATAACGGAAAAAGTGATGTGTCCACGTCTAGTTCCAGCGCCCAGCGACTAGCAAACTTCCTGCACCTCCTTACGATAAGTCAACATCGGGTCGCTTGCGCTCCTCGTGTTTCCTTTATCTCATACGGAGCCGTCCAGTTTGTATGTCACTAAACGGGCGCTTGCACTTTTGTTCCGTCTAGTTCCAGCGCCCAGCGACTAGCAAACTTCCTGCACCTCCTTACGATAAGTCAACATCGGGTCGCTTGCGCTCCCCGTGTTTTCTTTATCTCATACGGAGCCGTCCAGTTTGTACGTCGCTAAACGGGCGCTTGCACTTTTGTTCTAGTGGAAATCATATGAGACCAAATAATTACAATTACCAATGACTTAAGACTTATTTTTTAGCTTTTTGTAGGGTTTACCTCGTTTTCTGTCGAATTATATTTATTTAGATTGATTAAAGACGTAGCAGTAGTGGTTCTTACATGTCTAGCTCCAGCGCCCAGCAACTAGTATGCTCCCCTCACCTCCGGTCGATATGTAGGCTGCAGCATATACGTCGCTACCAGGGCGCTTGCGCTTTTCTGTAGTTTACCTACGTCTTCATACGAATTACATCTTTTTAGGGGGGTACATATGTCTAATGAACATTCTAGGTATTCACGTCTAGCAAACTTAACAAAAATGATAAACACCAAATTAGAACTACGTGAAGTGCTTCAGCATGTCGTCACAGCTATATCAGAGGAGATCGTTTCCTGTGATTCCGTTGGCATTTATTTGCCGGAGGGAGATGGGACGTATAGAGGATATGTCGGAAAGCCTGAAGTCCTTAATGGGATGACGCTTGATATGCATGTAGTTGATCCAAAAGAAGATCCCCTGGCGAAAGAGGTTATAAAGACGCAGAAATCGGTTTATATTGCTGACACAGCAAGGGATCATCGGCCAGATCAAAATGCTGTGAACGCATTTGAAATTAAGTCTTTATTAGTCACGCCAATTTCCTATGCCGAGGAATTGTACGGGCTTGTGTTTTTGTTCGATTATGGCATTCCTATGGATTTAACAGACACAGAGATTCAGACAGTAGAAGCGTACGTAAACATGGCAGCGGTGGCGATTCGAAACGCTGAAACGTTAACCCGGAAGGAAAAGTTATTATCTGATAAGCAGCTTTTATTAGATGTGACAAGGGAGCTGTCTTTATCCTCTACGATACAAGAAGTGTTGGATAAATGTTTTCATTATGTGGGACAAATTTTGGAAAATCCGAATATTGGGGCTCACCTTTTGGATCCAATTGCCGATAAAAAAATTAAGCCCGCTAAATTGAGTCACCATAGTGATTGGACTGAAAAAGATTGGAAGGAGACCCATGAGAAAGTACAGGTTGATTTCAGTAATGATCAAGTCTTTCAGGAAGTGATTCAATCGAAAAAATCCGTCTACATCAGTGATGTGTCTCAAGATCATCGTCCTAGTCATAAGGCTTGTAGAGAGTTTGGGATTAAAGGGGTCCTCATGATGCCACTTCGGTCGATGGGGTCTGTGTTAGGTACCATTGCTGTTGTGAATTTAAATGAAGCGGGTCACGTTTATCAGGATTCAGACCTTCAATTAGCGCAGTCGATTGTTGATACAACTGCTTCTGTATTAGCCAACCTTTTGTATATGGAAAAACAAGAGGAGATCATTGAAGAGCGAACGTCAGAATTGCAGAGTAAGAATGAGGAGTTAAGTGAAGTTGTTCATGAATTACAGCGACTAAGTCGAGAGAATGAAATGATTTTAAATTCGGCTGGGGAAGGGATTTTTGGCCTCGATAATGAAGGGACCATCACGTTCTGTAATCCAGCAGCATCAAATTTGTTAGGGTATGAGCGTAAGGAAGAATTAATTGGTCAACATTATGCCCACATTTTTTACCGTTTTCCTGACCAAGCAAGCTTTGAAGATAATCATATTGAAACAATCGCTTCCATGGAACATTTTGAATCGGATGAGAAGTTCTTTAGGCAAGATGGGTCCGAATTCCCGGTCGAATATATTGTTGCACCTATTCGTGGGGACAGGGAAGAAGGGGGCTTTGTTGTCACCTTTAAGGACATCACCTTCCGTAAGCAAATGGAGGAAAAAGTGAAGTATCACGCTTATTATGATAGTGTGACGAACCTTCCAAACCGTGTGCTTCTCAAGGATCGTCTTGAGCAAGCGATTAATTATGCCCAATTACATAAAGAGCAGCTTGCTGTTTTATTCCTCGATTTAGACCGTTTTAAGAACATCAATGATACGTTTGGACATAGTTATGGAGACTTGTTACTGGAGCAAGTCGCACAGCGCGTGTCCGATAGTGTTCGAAAAGTGGATACCGTTTCTCGTCAAGGTGGGGATGAATTTACGATTATCCTGCCGAATGTTCAGTATCACGAAGAAATTGAAAGCATCTCAGAACGGATTCTGCATTCATTTGCAAAGCCATTTGATTTAAATGGAATGGAAGTGTTTGCATCTACCAGTATTGGGATAAGCGTGTACCCGCATGATAGTGAAGACCCTGAGGTGTTGATAAAAAATGCCGATACGGCGATGTACAAGTCGAAGGAATTGTCTGGGAATAAGTATCAATTTTATACGAAGGAAATGGATTTCAATACGATCGAAAACGTCAAAATCGAAAATGCCTTATACAAAGCGTTAAGTAATGACGAATTTTGTATTTTTTATCAGCCTCAAATGGAAGCCCATACTCATCGTTTGGTTGGTGTGGAGGCGCTCATTCGTTGGGAGCATCCGACAATGGGAATGATCTCACCCGGAGAATTCATCCCTATTGCAGAGGAAACCGGTTTAATTATCCCTATTGGAGAATGGGTGTTACAACATGCCTGCTACCAAATAAAAGAATGGGAATCTCAAGGTTATGCTGATTTATCAGTAGCAGTAAACCTTTCGGCGCGACAATTTAAGCAACGCAATCTTGTTTCCGCTGTAAAGGATGCACTTAAGGATAGTGGTGTTGATCCAAGCCATTTAGAGCTAGAACTCACCGAAAATATTATTATTCAAAATACAGATGAAACCATTAAGACGATGGAAGAGTTGAAGGAGTTAGGTATTCAAATTTCCATTGATGATTTCGGAACAGGGTATTCATCCCTCGGTTATTTAAAAAACTTTCCAATTAGCACGCTTAAAATCGATAAATCATTTGTAGCGGACGTACTGGAAAATACCAATAATGAAGCGATTACCCATACCATCATCACCTTGGCTCATAACCTTGATTTGAAGGTGATTGCTGAGGGGGTAGAGACGAAGGAGCAGTTGGATTTCCTAACGTCGAAGGAATGTGATTTTCTACAAGGGTACTATTTTAGTAAGCCTATACCTGCTGATGAATTTGAACAGAAGTATTTGAACAATGTTGATGAGTAATATCTACTCATCTATTAAAGGGGGAGTTCAATAATGAAAGCGACAAGAGCTGTATTGGATTATTTGAAAAAAGGTGGCGTGGAGTACATATTTGGTATTCCTGCTGGTTCTGTTAATGCGATGTTTGATGAACTATATGAAATTCCGGAAATCACGCCGATTATTACAAAGCATGAAGGCGCAGCGTCCTACATGGCTTGTTCCTATGCCAAGTATTCCAATTCGCTGAGTGTATGTATTGGAAGTAGTGGGCCTGGTGGAACGAACCTCGTTTCTGGAGCTGCCAATGCGATGCGGGAGCATTTACCGGTGTTATTTTTTACAGGAGCTGTACCAGTACCAACGATGGGCTTGAATGCTTCACAAGAATTAGACGCTAAACCTGTCTATGATTCGATTACAAAATATAGCGTAACCGTGCAAAAAGCGGAAGATCTTTTAGGTGAGGTAGTGAAGGCTGTGGAAATTGCACTAAGTGGCGTGCCAGGTCCTGTCCACGTAGCACTTCCGATTGATGTTCAGCTTGAAAAAGTAACAGAGCAGCTCATCCCTGATTTTCCACAAAAAGAAGACACGATTCCGACTGAGGATACAATCAAGCATACAGCACAGCAATTGATTGAAAAGGAAACAGGATATCTTTTTGTTGGACAAGGGATTAGAGGTGCTTCGGAGCAAGTAATTGAGCTTGCTGAATTACTGGATTGGCCAATCATCACAACACCGCAAGCGAAAGGATACATACCAGACGACCATCCGTTGTTTGCAGGGATATTTGGGTTTGCAGGTCACGAAAATGCTTCCCAGCTTATGAATGACGGCGAAGGAAAAACGTTATTTGTGATTGGATCGAGTTTAGGGGAAACGGCAACCAATAATTACAATACCAATCTAGCAAAAGATCGATATGTGATTCAGATGGATTTTGATGAAAGTGTCTTCAATCGAAAATATGAAGTAGACATTCCGCTAAAAAGTGATATTCAGCCTGGTCTCCGGATGTTAAATGCTCAACTAGAATCCATGGGGCTTTCTCGCACGACCTATGAGCCTAGTCGCTCTTTTGCCACGCCTACGGAAGAATACAATACACAGAATGTACTGCATGCCTTGCAACAAATTCTGCCTGTATCAAATCGCTATACTATTGATATCGGGGAATTCATGGCGTATGTGGTCCATCATATGGATGTGTTTGAGCCAAATACGTTCGATATCAATGTACACTTTGGTGCCATGGGAAGCGCCATCGGTGGAGCTATCGGTTCTCACCTAGCTGAACCAGAGCGTCCGGTAACGTGTATTACGGGGGATGGTTGTTTCTTCATGCATGGAATGGAAATGCTGACAGCGAAAGAATACAACATGAACGTTCTATTTGTCGTGTTGAACAATGCTCGTCTAGGCATGGTATATCATGGTCACACGTTGCAATATAAACGCTCTCATGAACGCCTAGAACAAGACCCAGTCGACATTGCCGCTATGGCAAAAGCAGCAGGCGTCCAGAGCACACGCATCGAAGACCTACACGAGCTCACTCCAGAACTCGTCAATGACCTTCGCAACCAAGACGGCCCAGCTGTCCTTGAGGTTTCCCTAGTAGATTCCAACATCCCACCAATGGGCGACCGCGTGAAATTCTTATCATCATTTGGGAAATAGAATATGTGAGAAAAGATGATCCAGAGATGGGTCATCTTTTTTTGTACGATAATGGTTCCAGCCCCCCACTGCGTTAATAGGGTAATGTATTCTCCATCAATAGCAGATGTTCTTTTTTGCTATGAATGGTATCCAATATCCGCTGAAAGAAAAACAACTCCCACATAAGTGTGAGAGTTATGTAGTACTGTTATAGATTTTCCATCAATTTTTTTGCTATTTTTCTATAGTCATCTGCATCGATTCCAGGGGCGAATTGTTCTGGGAGGTCATCTAAATCAGGGACAGGGGCTCCTTTTGGAGAGCCATAGACTACTTTTAGCGGTTGGCCTGACTCTGGATTGGTGCCTTTCCAAATCTGGTTAATGTCGCGGTAATCATTGTCACTGAACGTATATAAAATATTGTCTAACCCTTGTTCTTCGTATTTTTTGGCGTAATCGAACTTGGAGTTATCTAGATTTGGAACTGGGAGCATTTTCGATACATCGACACCTGTAACAATTTCAATCGCTTTCGCATAAGCCAACACATGCACGCCGCCGCGAACGAGTAAATAGCCAATCATTTCTCGGGCGGTAGGGTGGTCCGTCATCTCATATACGCGCATTTTATGCGTTCTAGCGCCAAGTTCTAGGAAGAAGTTGTGCAATAAATCGAGTACAAGATTACCGCTGTTGAACACGTTATCCCCGGTCCAAGCTTTCCCCATTGAATCTCCGACAAGGGCCGTTTGGGCAGTCGAAATGAATTGATACGTATTTCGCGCATCCAGTCCATTTTGCAGAGGAGTGATATCCGGAGCTCCCGGATAGGTAGTATCCCTTGTCAAAAGATTGATGGAAGTCGTGACGAGCTCCACATGGCCCATCTCTTCCGCTGTTATACTTGCTACTAAATCATAAAACGGCTTTAACTTCTTTTTGCCTCGAAAATTAAACGACTGGAACATGTAATTGTTTAACGTCGACATCTCGCCGAATTTCCCACCAAGAAGTTCCTGCACAGCTGCTGCGGCATTTTTGTCGCCTACCTCAGGAATAGGCAGTTCCACTAAAATACGATTTTCTCGTTTGAACACGAGCATCCCTCCTTATTCGGTCTGTAGAAAAGGTACGTCCATTAAGAAGGAAACACCCAAACAATTTGCTGAGTTCGAATGAAAAAAGGCGTATCATTCATCTCCACGACCACGTGATCTGGCAACACGTTGGTTAGTGTCCCCCTAATCGAACCTTGCGTTGTCTGGACCGTCACCTCACTTCCCATAACGGACTGAAGCGTCTGGTACACATAAGGATCATAAAAACTCTGCAGCATATTTGAATTCATGTATGTCCCCCCTTTGGATGATCTTTTCCATGTATATGTACGAACAGGGGAAATCATTTGTGTGGACGAGTTGTTTTTTTTTAGTCACAGAGATGTTTATATCGTTAAGATGAAGCATGACACTACACCATGTATCACGTCTTCTTAACATAAAAAATTGGCGCTACGTTCCTATAGGTCGATTTTCCCTAATTTTGGAATGTTTATATTCTATTAACGTTTATTTGATAGAGTGGTAATATCCATACAACATAGGGGGAGCATAATGAAGCGATTTTTTGTAATGATGATGGCAACGGTAATGGTGGCGGGGACTTTTTTTACATATCACACAGTACAAGCAGCAGAAGAATCACTTGGTGGAGAAACTCCAGAACATCTGACGCTAACATGGACTGATAGCCCGAAAACGACGCAAAATTTTACATGGCGGACATCCACTGATGTTACGGAATCTGTAGTGCAAATCGTGGAAACGTCAAACTATGATGGAAGCTTTGATTCTAGTGAAATGGTAGAGAACACAGGTGATAGTTTTACGTTTGAGTCGGATGAAGGAGCGATGCAGGTACATGAAGCGAAGGCAACAGCTCTTGAGCCTGGCACGTCCTATATGTATCGAGTTGGAAGTGGGCAACAAGGTGGTTGGAGTGATGCGGCTTCGTTCACAACGGAAGCTGGTGGAGACAAGCCGTTCACGTTTTTATTCACGACGGATACGCAATCTGCAGCCTCTACAAACATGACGTGGGGATACGGCATTTGGGGCGATATTTTTGATAAAGCTTTAACCCAGTATCCAAATGCTAGATTCATGTTGTTGTCGGGTGATATCGTCGATCGAGGCGATGAGCAGATTCATTGGGAAAATTGGTTCAAAGCCGCACAGCAGCAACTGCCGACGATTAATATGGTACCGACGATGGGCAACCATGACGTGTATGGTACAGGTGAGAAAAATTTCGCTGCCCAGTTCCAGCTGCCTGAAAATGGCCCTGAAGGCGAAAAAGAATTTGCGTACTCTTTCGACTACAGCAACGTTCATATTGCTGTCCTCAATTCAGAAGGGGATTTGCAAAAGCAAGCGGAGTGGCTGAAGCAGGATATGGCTGCTTCTGATAAGCAATGGAATATCGTTTCTTTCCACCGCTCGCCGTACCACAGTCACCCTGACCGAGCCAGTTTAGATGTACGCCATGCATGGACGCCAGTTTTTGATGAAGCAGGAGTAGACCTTGTATTGAGTGGTCACGATCATGCCTACATGCGCTCTTATCCTCTATATGACGGCGAAAAAGTGACCCAAGACAAAGGCACGACCTACATTATTGGAGGCAGCGCTGGACCGAAGTTTTATGAGATGGGTAACCAGCCTTGGATGAAAGTGAAATTTGATCAGGATAAGCAGATCTATTCAGGTGTGACGGTAGATGGAAACGAACTTCAGTTCAACGTGACCGCTAATGATGGGGAAACAGTAGATGCGTTCACGATGGTAAAAGAAGAGCCATTCGCTGGTATGAACTTCACGGAATGGGGCGAGAACCTTGCTACGAATGATCAGATGAAAACGTGGTCGATCTCTCTAAATACGAACATAGATGGATCTGCACTAAAAGCGGATCACGTACAGGTGAAAAAGAGCAATGCAGAGCAGGTAGACGTTAGTATTGCTGTTGAAAATAGCAATACGTTAACCGTGACACCAAAGGAACCTTATGAACCAGGCACCTATTATATGATGATTGATCAGAATCTACCGAATGAGACAGGTAAGGCATTGAAAAACAATGTGCGCGCGGAGTTTCAGGTGGAGTAGAGGTAGTAATAAATGAGTAAGTGAGAAAACACTTCTATTTATATAATAGGAGTGTTTTTTGAAGGTGTCTACGAGTAAGTTTATCTTGAATTGTAAAGAAAGAAGCTAGAGAGAAAAAATACATATGATTTGAGGAATATTACCTGTCTAAAGATGAAATTCTTCATATTAAACAATAAATAGCTCTATATAGACTTATGAGACACTGTTCGTAAATGAACAGTGTCTTCTTTTTACATGTTGGAATTCAATATAAAAAGGTTTTAGAGATATTCATACGTATATCAGGATTAGTGGTTTTTAGTTTATCTAGTAACTTTCCACAATTACCGATATGGACCAAGTATTGTTGGCCGCTGTTCATTACGAACACTAGTCCACTATAATACCTACCAGGGTTGCCAATTTGTATAGCGTTTTTTGGTACGTTTCCCCAATCGACTTCATATATTTCTTTAATATTTTGTATAAGAAGGTAGTTCGTATTGACACCAAAATATTGAGAGAATATAAGTTGGCTGTCTTTTATTTTATAGCTTACAGATATAAAGTTCCCGATTACAAAGACAAGAATGAAAGGAATTAAAAATAATAGGCCATAGAGAATATACATATATACGCCTCCAGTTTATGGATAGTCTATTATCTCTACGAAAAGAACCAGGTGTACGTTTCAAATCCTTTTTCTCCGTGAACTAGTGGAAGGCTGGTTAGAGAAAACACGAAATTCGCCCTTTTTGAAAGAAAAGAAAGCATAAGTTTCTGGCGCTTACGAGTCTATCTTCAGCGCCCACCCCTCGGATCTTAAGCAAATCCTCTCTGTGGCAAAAATCGCCACGGCGAGGCTTTGCTTAAGCCTGTCCGGGTGAACAAGGTGCCTGCGCTTTTGCTGTGTCCAGCTTCAGCGCCCAGCGACTAGCAAACTTCCTGCACCTCCTTACGATAAGTCAACATCGAATCGCTTGCGTTCTTCGTGTTTCCTTTATCTGCGTCACGCAGCAACATCGAACCAACCCACGTCCTGTGGGCAGCAGTTTGTACGTCGTTTAACGGTCGCTTGCGCTTTTGTTCTTTTATGTAAAATTTGCTTTGAGGTTTAATGTGAAACGGAAATAGCTTTTTGCAAGTTTAATAGTCTATTTTGGGTAAAGGCTTTTGTGAAAAATTCTTCAGAGCTGCATGTCATATAATGGTAAAAAATGTAGTTCAACTAGTCTGTTAGTCATAAAAGAAGCAGGAAAATCAAACCAGACACCTCCCTGACTTACCAAAACATAGCGAAAATGGTTGAAATTTGAAACTTTTGTATGAGGAATGGAGTCTAGTAAAATCAAACTTTATTGGTATAGACATCTATATCTATGAACAGGTATGCTTGAGTTATTGAAAGCCTTTTCAACTAATAGAAAGGCTTTAGACGAAAAGGAGGGATGCCTCAAGAAGGTTCGTTGTTAGTGAAAAAGAGTTCCTAGTATGGAGAAAGGTCTAGTTGTTTGCATGAGGGAATGGTGCAAGCGGCAAACTAGACGCAAGCCGGAAAAGGTACGATTGATTGTTCTATAGCTTACCGTAAAACACCCTTGACTACCACCACACCTATGAATAACGGGGAGAGCTAATGGTATTTATTTTTAAAAAGGGGAGTGGAGGTATGAAACGAAACAAAACTGGGTTTTGGGCAAGTGTACTCGTGTTTATTTTACTCGTAAGTCAAGTGATGGCAGGATTTCAATCACAAACCGTTCACGCAGCGAATCATTCTAAGGCAGATGATTCCGTTAAAGATCTAGTCATTTATCAAAATCTTTCTCAGGTCGACACAAACATAAGTGGAGGTTCCCTTCAGTTAAAAGCATTGAATGTATATGATGAGGGGCATTTTAAGTGGACGGAAGATCACCTTACATGGAAGTCCACTAATAAAAATGTTGCAACGGTAGATGAAGACGGAAAGGTGACCTTCCATGGAAAACCAGGACGTACGTTTATCGTTGTGAGCGATGGCAATGGTCATTGGGATCGTATTACATTACATGGTAAGCCAGATAAGGATTCTGAAGGCAAGAAAGATGTTGCTTATCAGGTTGTGGAGCAAGACTGGACGAAATATGAATTAGTCGATCAGGCCGTTAAGAACATGAGTTTAGAAGAAAAAGTCGGTCAAATGATGATGCCAGATTTCCGTAAATGGGACGGCGAAAACGTAACGAAAATGCTACCTGAAATCAAGAAAATGGTGGAGAATTATCATCTTGGCGGTGTCATTTTGTTCCGTGAAAACGTGGTAACGACAGAGCAAACGACACAACTTGTGGCAGATTATCAGGATGCGTCCGAGCGTTTTGGTCTGTTGACGACAATTGACCAAGAAGGCGGTATTGTAACACGTCTTCAGTCCGGAACAGATTTCCCTGGTAATATGGCACTTGGAGCTACTCGATCAGAAGACATTACATACAATGTCGGACAGGCAATCGGCGAGGAGCTTTCCTCTCTAGGTATTAACATGAACTTAGCGCCGGTGATGGACGTAAACAACAACCCTGACAACCCAGTTATTGGGGTTCGTTCTTTTGGAGAAGATCCAGAGCTTGTTGCTGAGCTAGGAACTTCTTACATCCAAGGTGTTCAAAGTACAGGGGTTGCGGCAACTGCGAAGCACTTCCCGGGACATGGAGATACGGCAACGGATTCGCACATTGGATTGCCAGAAGTACCATATGGAATCGATCGTCTTGAAGACGTTGAGCTATATCCTTTCCAACAAGCGATGGATGCTGGTGTGGATGCGATTATGACTGCACACGTAACCTTCCCGAAAATTGATGATAGCACAGCTACTTCTAAGAAAACGGGAGAAGAAGTTACCTTACCAGCAACCCTTTCGAAAAAGGTACTAACTGGTCTGATGCGCGAAAAAATGGGCTATGATGGCGTGATTTACACAGACGCGTTAAACATGAACGCCATCACTGAGCACTTCGGTTCCGTTGATGCAGCTGTTCGCGCCGTAAAAGCAGGTACAGACATCGTGCTTATGCCTGTAGGTATTGAAAAAGTATTCAATGGCCTCGTGGATGCGGTTGAAAAAGGTGAGATTAAAGAAAAATCCATCAATGCATCCGTTGAGCGTATTTTAGAATTGAAGATTGAAAAAGGTATCATCAAGAGTGAACAACCAGAATCGGTTGAGAAGAAAGTAGAGAATGCGAAACAAGTAGTTGGCTCTGAGGCTCACAAGGCTGTTGAACAAAAAGCAGCAGAAAAATCCATTACGCTAGTGAAAAACGAAGACGTACTACCTATTACTAATTCTAACGAAAAAGTAGTCGTTGTCGGAAAGTCGTTCGTAGGTGATCTAGGTTCAGCCGTAAAAGCTGAACATGACAACACAGATGTGATTGAGCTAGGTGATGACTACGCATTATCTGATGACCAGCTTCAACAAATAAAAGAAGCGGATCATGTTGTGGTTGGAACGTACACGTACAATGTTTCAACGCGTGCAGAGGACAGTCCACAAATGCAAATGGTTGATAAAGTCATGGAAGAAGCAGATGGATCCGTTATTGGAGTAGGTATCCGAAATCCATATGACATCATGGCTTATCCTGATGTGGACACATTTATCGCCCAATATGGTTTCCGCGATGCAAGCTTTGAAGCAACAGCGAAAGTACTTGTAGGCGAAAATGCACCAACAGGCGAACTACCTGTTACCATTCCAAACACGGATGGAGAAGGTGCGATGTACGATTATGGTCATGGTCTAACCTTCGATCCTGTTGAAGGTGGAGATGATGAAGGTGACGATGAAGGCGAAGATGAGGAAGAAAACGAGCAGGATTTCAAACTAGGCGTCGAGCAACTTTTAAATGAGAAAAAAGAATTGATTGAAGGGAAAAAAGTAGGTCTCATCACAAATCCAACCGGTGTGGATCAAGACATGAACAGCATTGTGGATTTACTGCATAACGATGAAGACGTCAACTTAACTGCCCTTTACGGCCCAGAGCACGGAGTTCGTGGAAGTGCTCAAGCTGGCGAATATGTTGAATTTTACGAAGATGAACAGACGGGCTTACCAGTTTATAGCCTATACGGCGAAACTCGTAAACCAAGTCCAGAAATGCTTGAAGATGTAGAAGTGTTATTGTTTGATATTCAAGATGTAGGAACTCGTTTCTATACGTACATTTACACAATGGCGCTTGCCATGGAAGCTTCAGCAGAGAATGATATTGAATTCGTTGTACTAGATCGCCCAAATCCGTTAAGTGGTGAAAAAGTGGCTGGTCCAGTTCTTGATGAAGACTACAAGTCCTTCGTCGGAAAATATCCAATCCCACTACGCCACGGCATGACGGTTGGAGAACTAGCAAAAATGTTTAACAAAGAATTCGACATCGGTGCAGACTTAACGGTTGTAGAGATGGAAAATTGGAACCGCGATGATTATTACAAAGATACAGGTTTAGAATTCGTGATGCCATCTCCAAATATGCCAACAACAGACACGGCATTGGTTTACCCTGGAGCGGCTTTGATCGAAGGAACGAACGTATCAGAAGGACGCGGCACAACCAAACCATTTGAGCTAATCGGAGCACCGTATATCAATAGTAAAGAACTAGCAGACAAAATGGGAAGCTACGACCTACCAGGCGTTGACTTCCGCGCTGCATCCTTTACCCCATCCTTCTCCAAGCACAGCGGTGAACTCGTGCACGGAGTGGAGTTACACGTAACCAACAAAGAAGAATACAACGCCGTCGAAACAGGCCTGACACTCGTGAAAACCATTCACGACCTATACCCTGAAGACTTCGCATTCCGCGAAGAAAACAGCAACGGCGTCTCCTTCTTCGACTACCTGATCGGAAACGGCTGGGTAAGAGAAGCCATCGAAAACGGTAAATCCGTTGATGAGATGCAAGAAAAATGGCAAGGCGGACTGGAAGAGTTCATGGATCTAAGAGAAGAATACTTGCTGTATCAGTAAGAGAGGAAAGAGCTCCGGCTTGGCCGGGGCTCTTTTTTATGGTGGGATGGAGGGACAGGTCCCTCATCTCAAAACCCCAGATGCTCGGAAATTTAAAAAAATGATCGCAAAATCAAAATTCTGCTCCAAAATTCGAAATTCTGCTCGCAAATCGAGAATTTTGCTCCGAAACTGGAAAATTTGCTCGCAATCGCCGCTCAGCACCCCACACCTCCCACGCACAGCACACCCGCCCAATATCCACCACCCCCATACCCAAAATCAATAAAACAAAATTACAAAAAAGGTATCATTTTCTGAAACAATGTTTTATACTCTTAATTAATAAGAATTATCTGAAAAATAAACAAGTATTTAACAAATTTAACTGGATGGTGATACATGTTCATCATAATAGAAAAGGAGCCATCTCGATTGGAAAAATAAACAACAATGTAAAGGCTTACATAGTGAGTCCATTTTTAAAAAGGGAGGTGAACCATTGTCCAGTAGCCGCTCAATCCTTAACACAGAAATGCGTAATGATAAGTCTGATCAGCTTCACCAATTCTCGACTATGGACATTATCCAGTTAATGAACGAGGAGGATAAAACAGTTCCGGAAAACATACATCAAGTTCTTCCTGAAAGTCGACAAGTAATAGATGTTGCCGTAGAAACCTTACAAAAGGGAGGAAGATTATTTTATTTCGGAGCTGGGACAAGTGGTCGATTAGGAGTATTGGATGCATCGGAGTGCCCGCCAACATTTGGAGTGCCTCATGATTTAGTGAACGGAAAGATTGCAGGAGGGGATCGAGCTTTACGATTTCCCATAGAAGATGCTGAAGATAGCAAAGAAACTGGAGCTAATGATGTGAAACAATCGGTTTCCAGCAAAGACATGGTCATAGGAATTACATCAAGTGGTAAAACCCCCTATGTGTTAGGAGCTATAGAAGCAGCTAATAGATTACATATTCCTACTGCATCGATTAGTTGCAATACGAATTCACCACTTTCGAAGCTGGTAGATTACCCTATTGAAGTGTTAGTTGGACCGGAGATTGTCACAGGTTCTACAAGGTTGAAAGCAGGAACTTCGCAAAAAATGATCCTTAACATGATTTCAACTACCGTTATGATTAAGCTCGGTAAAGTTTATAGGAATCTTATGGTCAATGTTCAAGCATCTAACGAAAAGCTTAGGAAACGTGCCATTTCAATTATTCAGGAGCTAACCGATGTCACGGAGAAGGAAGCAGCTTTTTTTAGTAAACAAGCGAATGGAGACGTTAGAGTAGCTTGCTTAATGATTTTGTTAGATGTGGATGCAGAAAAAGCTGTCCACCTTTTAGAACAGAATAACCAACATTTCTCACACACGCTTAATCAGCACCACCCCAATAGGAGTAACACAAATTAATGGATGGAGAGGAGGGGAAACTATTTTACAATTACTTACCGAAGTATTGGATAAGAAAAAACGGTTAGCTATTGGTCTGATGTCAGGTACATCATTGGATGGAATTGATGCAGCTCTTGTGGAAATAGAGGGAGCTGGTCGAACAACGAAGGTTTCTCTCATAGCATTTGAAAGTGTTTCGTATAGCCAAGAAGAAAGACAAGTATTATTAGCTTTATGTGATCGACATCAATCAACTGTCGATAAGATTTGTCGGTATAACGTTGAACTGGGGAAGAAGTTTGCAGAAGCAGCTGTAGCTGTTACTGAAAAGGCAAATCTAACATTAGCAGATGTTGACTTTATTAGTTCTCATGGACAAACCATCTATCACATGCCTGACCATGCAGCTACTTTTCAAATTGGAGAATTATCCGTTATAGCTGAACAAACAGGATGTTTAACAATCGGTGATTATCGACCATCTGATATGGCAGTAGGAGGCCAAGGAGCACCGCTAGTTCCATTTGTAGATGACCTTCTTTTTCGAGATGAAACAAAAGGCAGGATCCTTGTAAACATAGGAGGGATTAGTAACCTTTCCGTTTTAGAAGCAACGGGTTCAGAAAAAGGTGTACTAGCTCTAGATACAGGGCCAGGCAATGTATTAATTGACGCCGTCGTGCAGATTGGCTCACAGGGAGAAAATATCTTTGATGAAAATGGTAGTATTGCCGCATCTGGTCAGGTTGATGAGAAGTGGTTGCAAGAAATTGTAGATCAGGATTACTACTTAAAAATGGATCTCCCCAAAACAACAGGTAGAGAGCTTTACACTTGGGAGATGGCTGAACGTCTTTATGAAGAAGGACGAGAGAAACGTTTAGCATATGAAGATATAGTCGCTACCATTACTGCCTATACAGTACAAGCTATTTCCTATCATATAAAAAAGGTAGTAGATCCTCAATATGATACACACGAACTGATTGTTGCTGGTGGCGGTGTTCATAACAAAACGATATTGGCTGGGCTACAGGACAATCTCAGTCAATCAGTTAGAACCTTAGATGAGCTCCATTTTTCTAGTGATGCAAAAGAAGCTATCACATTTGCCATCCTAGGAAATGAGTATTTGCATGGACATCCGAATCATTTGCCTTCCGCAACAGGTGCCAATAAAGAGGTATCAATGGGCAAGCTTGTATTACCTTCCGCCTTAACGGAAGGAGAACAATAGATATGATCAATAGGAAAGGTATAGATGAGGTGATGGAAGAGGGAATCACTAGTGATTTATTCCCTGGTGCTGTTTGCCATATCTCCAAAAGTGGAGAGACCATTTATCACAAGGCGTTTGGCACAGCTTGTCACTCAACCCGGGCAAGTGTTAAACCCAATACCCTTTTTGATATAGCATCATTAACAAAGGTTGTGACGACTACTCTCATTTTAAAACTTGCTTCTGAAAAGAAGGTTAACATTGATGAGAGGGTTGGAACCGCATTACCAAAAATACACTCATACAGCCACTTAACCAATAGACTATCAAATGTAACCATACGAGATTTGTTGATTCATCAATCAGGTTTACCAGCATGGTTCCCTTTTTATAGTCGCTTCGATTCCAGTTTACTTGAAATATTGGAAGATATAGCTTTCCAAACTGAACCAGTCCAAGGAATGGTGTATAGTGATTTGAATTTCATGCTCTTAGGAGAGGTTATTCAATACCAAGCAAATAAGACTCTTGACCATGCTGTTGAGACCGAGATTGTAGCACCATTACATTTAGAAACACTATCCTATCATCCACTTCATGTTGCTCCCCTTTCATCCATTGCTGCAACAGAAAAGGGTAACAGAACGGAACAGGGCATGTGTAGGAAACGAAATATTGAATTTTCTAGTTGGCGATCAAACGATAGCTGGATTCATGGAGAAGTAAATGATGGGAATAGTTTTTACTTTTTTCAAGGCATTTCAGGACATGCAGGTTTGTTTTCAACTGCGAAGGATCTAGACAAAATTGGGCAACTTTATTGGAGAAAAGGAGGACCTATTTTATCCAATGAGCTTGTTCAAGAAGCAAGCACAGACCAAGGAAATGGAAGAGGCTTAGGATGGCAATTTGATTCCATGTTCCCTAGTGGCTTTGGACACACAGGTTTTACGGGTACGTCGCTTTGGATTTGTCCAGAAGAAGAATTAGTATGTGTGGTATTGACGAATCGTCTTCACCAAGAAAAGGCGGAGTCGATTAATGGATTTCGAAGACAGCTTCACGAACGGATATTAAATCAAATGAAGGAGATGAAAGCATGACCAAAAAAATAAAGATATTTTCGCTTTTATTGCTTGTAGTTATGGTGATGGCAGCATGTTCCGACAATAATGCTTCCAGTGATTCGGACTCAGATTCAGATTCCGGCGGAAATAGTAAGGACGCTAATCAACTATTGAAAATAGGAAATGACCAAGAACCAGCAGGACTCGACCCCCATAAGGTACCAGCGCACTCCTCCATTCGAATTTATGAAAAAGTATATGATAGTTTACTAACGTTCGATGAAAATATGGAACTACAACCTGAACTTGCAAAAGAATGGGAGCAGCCAGATGATACCACATATATCTTTACTCTCAGAGAAGGTGTAACGTTCCATAACGGAGATAAAATGACAGCAGAAGATGTGAAATATAGTTATGAACGTATTTTAGATGAAGAAACAGCTTCCATTGCTAAGTCTTATTTTGACAAAGTAGAGTCCATCGAAGTGATGAGTCCTACTAAAATTAAGTTTAACTTAAGCGAAACGTATGCGCCATTTTTATCCTATGTAGCTAGTACGAATGCTGCGATTGTCTCGAAAAAGGTCGTAGAAGAAAACGGCGATCTTATGCAGGTAGCAGTTGGTACTGGGCCGTTTAAATTTGAAGAGTGGAAACCGGATAACTATGTAGAGCTTTCTAAATTTGAAGATTATTATAAAGAAGGTCAACCTAAACTAGATGGAATTCGTTACATTACGATGAAGGATGAATCGGCTCGTTTAGCAGCGATTCGTACGGGTGAAGTTCACCTGACAACACTATCCTCACAATCGATTCCATTAGCTGAAAAAAATGAAGACCTAGAAGTGAAAGGCTATCAATCTACTGAGTATAGTTATGTAGGTTTCAATGTTGATAAAGAACCATTTAATAATAAGAAGGTTCGCCAAGCAATCAGTTTAGCTGTAAATCGTCAAGAAGTAAAAGATATTGTATGGAAAGGCGATGCGATTCTTTCCGGACCAATACCTGAATCAATGGGTAAATGGGCTATTGATGTAAGTGACCAAGAGCTTTATCAGCAAGATATCGAGAAAGCGAAGAAGTTATTAGCTGAAGCAGGTTACGAAGACGGGTTTGAAACGGTGATTTCGACAGCATCTACGTATCCAGATATGGTCGATACCGCACAGCTACTACAGCAACAGTTTGAACAAATTGGTATCAAAGCAGATATCAAGCAGCTTGAATGGGGTCAATATATCGATACATGGAAGTCTGGAGATCACGAGATGTTAGTAGGTAGAAATAGTTCAGGCTCTGACCCTGACCGTTCCATTTCCTTCTTCTTCTCTACGGATGGGTCAGCAAACGTTTGGGGATTCTCTAATGACAAAATTGATTCTTTATCTGAAAAAGGTAGAACCACAACGGATACGGCAAAACGTCGGGAAATCTATAATGAAGCACAGAAGAAATTAATTGAAACATCTCCTAATCTGTTCTTAGTTTCTCCGAAGAAGTTCTTTATCGTTCGTAACAATGTTGAAAATTACACACCTTCAGCAAATGAACCAGAGAACTTTAATGAAACGATTATTAAACAATAATTTATAGGGAGGGGGTTTCACATCGAAATCCCCTTCTTCATTAAAGGTGTGAATGACTATGATTGCATATACTATCCGAAGACTGCTCATGTTAATACCTGTGTTATTTGGTATCTCTATTTTCATTTTCCTCATTATGAAAATGATTCCAGGGGATGTAGTGAGCACTATGTTGGGCACGGAAGCAACGGATGAATCCAGGTCACAACTTGAAAAGCAATTTGGCTTGAACCTTCCAATCTATCAACAGTATTATAATTGGATTTCCGGGGTATTGGTAGGCGATTTCGGGGTGTCTTTGAGAACAGGAAAACCAGTGCTTGGGGATATTTTAAATCGTTTCACCTTAACACTTGAGCTAACACTCTTATCTGCTTTTTTATCCTGGATTATAGCGATTCCACTTGGCATTATTGCAGCTATTAAACGTAACACTAGTACCGATTTTGGTGTGAGGATTATCTCTTTGCTTGGGGTGTCCGTACCTAACTTTGCATTAGCAACGTTATTGTTGCTGATCTTGTCGGTGTTCTTTTCCTATTATCCTCCTTCCTCCTATGTATCGTTAGTGGAAGATCCAGTTAAGAATCTCCAAATGATGATTCTTCCTTCTATTGTTCTTGGTACAGCGATGGCCGGTGCTGTTATGAGGATGACAAGATCAACCGTGCTAGAAGTGCTCCGCCAAGATTTTATTCGAACCATTAGAGCTAAGGGTGCAAGTGAGCGTGTTGTCATCTTTAATCATGCATTAAAAAATGCCATGATTCCGATTCTGACCATCATTGGTATGCAAATTGGTGTGTTACTAGGTGGTACAGTCATCATTGAACAAATCTTCTCTTTGCCTGGTTTAGGGCAAATGGTACTTACGGCTATTAATCAACGGGATTATCCAGTTGTGCAAGGTGCTGTGTTATTTATAGCGTTCGTATTTGTGATGATTAATCTCATTGTGGATCTACTGTATTCGTATTTAGATCCAAGAATCACATACAAATAATCAGTTCATGCGAATCAGCTAATAGAAAGAGTGGGATATATGAGTGAAATCATTTCGAGACTGAAGAAGGATAAAGTGGGATTAGTTGGAGTTATTGGCGTATTGCTTGTACTAGTAATGGGATTTATAGGTCCTTTAGTTACGCCGCATGATCCTACGGAAATGTATAAAAGTCATACATTAGAAGGACCAAGTGCCACCCATTGGTTTGGAACAGATGACTTTGGTAGAGATATTTTTAGTCGAGTTATGCAAGGGGCAAGAGTGTCTCTATATGTTGGGTTAATTTCAGTAGGTATAGGAGCGACATTAGGTTTTCTTTTTGGACTCATTGCTGGATTTTTTCAAGGATGGGTCGACAATGTCATCATGAGAATCATGGATATTTTGTTTGCCTTTCCAGATATTTTATTAGCGTTAACCATTGTAGCTGTATTAGGTCCAAGCCTGCGAAATACAATGGTCGCAATTGGAATCGTATTTACTCCTGTGTTTACCAGAACGGTAAGAGCTGCCGTTATCTCCGTGAAGGAAATGGAATTTATTACGAGTGCCAGGTCCATTGGTGTGAAAACACATAAGGTCATTTTTAAGCATGTCTCCCCAAATATTTTAGCGCCGTTTATCGTGCAAATCACATTAGCATTATCTGGAGCTATCTTAACAGAAGCTGCTCTTAGCTTTTTAGGTCTCGGAATCCAACCACCAGAGCCATCATGGGGATCCATGTTGAATGCGAGTCGTCAGTATATGGAGATTGCACCGTGGATTGCGATATTCCCAGCCATCTTCATTATTATAACCATCTTTTGTTTTAACCTTTTAGGAGATAGTCTTCGAGATATTCTTGATCCAAAACTAAATTCATAGATGGCAGCGTTAGAAAGGAGTGAAGTTATGGATAATGTACTCGAGATAAAAAATCTCCATATAGATGTAAAAAAAGATGATTCCACCTATAATGTCGTGAAAGATGTAAATGTTTCGATTGGGAAGCAACAGATTTATGGCATTGTGGGGGAGTCAGGTAGTGGGAAAAGTTTAACGGCCTTATCCATTATGGGCTTACTTGCAAATCCACCTCTTCATGTCTCGAAAGGAAGTATTACATTTGAGGGCAATCGAGAGTTGTTGGATATGTCTTTTAAAGAGATGAAGAAAATCCGTGGAAAAGAAATTTCTATGATATTCCAAGAACCTATGACGGCATTGGACCCTTTGTTTACGATTCAAGACCAGTTAATGGAAGCGTTGAAATTCCATACAAAACTCTCGAAATCAGAAATGAAACAGGCATGTATGGATATTGTAGAACGAGTCGGCATTCCAAGGCCAAAAGAGGTTTTAAAAGATTATCCTCACCAACTCTCTGGAGGTATGCGTCAAAGGATTATGATTGCGATAGCTATGCTTTGTAATCCCAAATTGCTTCTAGCAGACGAACCAACCACTGCCCTGGATGTGACCATTCAAGCACAGATACTAGATTTGATGAAGGAGCTTCGAGAAGATTTTGAGACCTCTATTTTAATGATTACACACGACCTTGGTGTTATCGCGGAAACATGCCAGCGAGTAGCAGTCATGTATGCGGGAGAAGTTGTGGAAGAATCTGATGTGGTAAGCCTATTTCATTCCCCTAAACACCCTTATACAAAAGGGCTGCTGAAATCAATGGTGAGCGGTAATCGTCACGATGATTTGTATTCTATACCAGGTAAAGTCCCATCTGTAGACCAAATGCCTTCAGGTTGTAGGTTCGCTACTAGATGCCCACATGTTATGGATATATGTCATACCCAAACCCCACCTGTACAAGAGGTGGAAACAGATCACACGTGCCAATGCTGGTTGTATCAAGAGGAGCTGGTGAAAAATGGCTGAACCTTTATTGAAAATTGAAGAACTAGAAACATTTTTTCCTATCAAATCAGGTATCTTTAAACGGACTGTGGCTCATGTGAAAGCCGTGAACAATATAAGCTTTGATGTTAAAGAAAAGGAAACGTTTTCTCTTGTTGGTGAAAGTGGGTGCGGGAAGTCTACGCTTGGGAGGAGCATATTACGGATTTTAGAACCTACTGGGGGAAAGGTTCTTTTTGATAATGAGAATATATTAAATTATTCTTCTAGTGAACTACGTAAGCTAAGAAGAGATGTCCAGTTGGTTTTCCAGGATCCGTATAGCTCATTAAACCCAAGAATGTCCGTACGTGAGCTAGTGTCTGAACCACTATTTACACATTTCTCGATTAGTAAAGAAGAAGCCAATCAACAAGTCGATGAAATGCTTGAAAAAGTTGGCCTCCCTCTCGAACAAGCTGAACGGTATCCCCATCAATTTAGTGGTGGTCAAAGACAGCGAATCAGTATCGCAAGAGCCTTCATTTTAAAGCCGAAGTTTGTCGTAGCAGATGAGCCAGTCTCAGCACTTGATGTATCTATACAAGCGCAAATTTTAAAATTACTTATGCAGCTTCAAGAAGAATTCAATATGACGTATCTATTTATTTCACATGATTTAAATGTCGTAAAGCATATTAGCGATCGTGTTGGTGTCATGTACTTAGGAAAAATGATGGAAATGACCGATACGGATTCCATATATGATCAGCCACTCCATCCATATACACAAGCATTGCTATCAGCTGTCCCGAAATCAGATCCTTTAGAAGAAAAAGAGCGTGTCATTCTAAAAGGAGACGTACCTAGTCCAGCCAACCCACCAAGCGGTTGCCCATTCCATCAACGTTGTCCAAAGGCGATGGATGAATGTACAACGATAGAACCGGAATTTAAAGAAGTGAAGGAAAATCATTTTGTAGCCTGTCATTTATACTAATTATGGATGAGATCATCTCTTTGTAGATGATCTTTTTCTATATGGATGTGGATGGAGTGCGGATTGGCTGTGGAGTGGCACTGTGACGGCGGTGTCGCGGATATAATGTGCAGGTTGCCGATATATCCAGAAAGTCGCCGATACCTCGTAGGCAGGTGGGCGCGCATAGCATTATCGCCCCAAAATAGCGGTCGCTCTTATTTTGAAAAAGTCGCTCCAATTTTCGAAAACTCGCTCGCAAAGGGTCTCCAGCGCCCTCCGCATTCCCTTCCTCACACCCCAGTTGCTCCGAAATTCGAAATTCTGTCGGAAATCGAAAATTTCGCTCGCAACCTCTGCCCCTCCCGCCAGCTCTCACCCATCCCTATCCCCCATAAAATTTCATAAAACAAAATTACAAAAAAGGTATCATTTTCTGAAACAATGTTTTATACTCTTAATTAATAAGAATTATCTGAAAACGAGGTAGCCAATATGACTAGTCAACTACAACTGATCCAAGAACATCTTGAAACGTTAAAGCCTTCTGAGAAAAAAGTGGCAGCGTATATTTTACAGCAGCCGGAAGAGGTGATGAATTCATCCGTTCATAAGGTAGCCGAGCAGACAGAAGTGAGTGTGGCGACGATCGTTCGTCTGGCCAAGAAGCTGAATTGCAAGGGATTTCAGGATTTGAAATTAAAAATCGCCTATGACATGGCGAAAGGAAATCATGAGAAAGAGTACTATGAGGATATTCCGAAAGAGGATTCAATTCAAGGTCTGATGCACTCTGTATCGCAAAGTAATATCCAATCCATCCAAAATTCGATGCAGGTGTTATCGGAGGAAGAGTTGGAGAAGGCGATTGATCTCATCTCGAATGCCCGTATTGTTGCGATTTATGGCATTGGGGCGTCAGGGGTGATTGCACGAGATTTCAAGCAGAAGCTGACCCGTATCAATAAATGGTGCGAGGCTGCGGAGGATCGCGATACGCAGGTGACGATTTCCGCAAATTTAACGGAAGCGGATGTAGCGATTGGCGTCTCCTACTCAGGGCAAACGCTCGACATCATTGAATCGCTCAATGTTGCAAAGGAAAATGGTGCGAATATCATTTCCCTCACCAAATATGGGGAGAACGATGTGACTGCGCTGGCTGATGTGAAGTTGCAGACGACATCGCTTGAAGGAGATATTCGAAGCGGGGCGACGAGTTCGCGAATCGCGACGCTTAACGTAATCGATATGTTGTATCTTGGGGTGACTCGATTCAATAAGGAAGACAATATCGAAGCGCTTGAACGGACGAGAAAAGCAGTGGAGGTTTTGAAAAAGAATGTATGATGCTTACCTAACCAAGTTGGTGGAGGACGGGGAGCTTCCTGGAGGCGTTCTGCATATTCAGCACAAGGGAGTTTCCATTTTTGAAAAAGCATATGGTAGCTATCTGAATCGATACGAGGAGGAGCAGCCCATTCAACAGGATACCCTTTTTGACGTAGCTTCGTTAACAAAAATTATGGTGACGCTCCCAGCCATTTTAAAGCTTGTTGATCAAAGTCAGATAAAGCTGGACGATCCAATCCAAGTCTACATACCAGCATTCAAGCATAAAAACGTTACCATCTACCATGCCTTAACGCATACAACTGGATTACCAGCTGACTTAGGACGCATTAAACGAAATCAACCGCAAGATATCCTTCAGTTGATTGTAGAGAAGGATCTAATAGAGGAACCAGGTACCAAAACGGAATACAGTGACCTTGGCATGATTATGCTGGGGCACCTTGTTGAAAGGGTTAGTGGAATGAAGCTTGAAGATTTTGCAACGGAAAATCTCCTCAAACCATGGGGGTTAACGCAGACAATGTTTCATCCTAAGAACCAAACGAACATAGCATCCACTGAAAAAGTAAATGGCACCTACGTTCAAGGCGAGGTGCATGACGAAAAAGCCTACCATCTAGGTGGTGCTGGAGGTAGTGCGGGGGTATTTTCCACGGCAAAAGACGTAGCGAGATTCGGTCATTTGTGGCTGTATCCGCATAAGCAGGACGTCTTGTCGCCTGCACTGATGAAAAAAGCAGCTACTCATTTTTTCAATAATAGAGGCCTCGGATTTGAGGTTTGGAGTGGTGAAGGAAACGAGCTTTCGTGCGGAAGGAGGTGGTCAGAAGGTAGCTTTGGCCATACCGGGTTTACGGGCACAAGCTTATGGGTCGATCAACAGGAGGAGTTAGTGGTCGCATTGTTAACCAACGTCGTTCATTACGGGCGAAACCATAACATGAGACAAATTAGACCAGAACTTCATTCGTTGATTCATGAATCACTTATTTAATCAAAGGGGGAAAATAGTAATGAAATCTTTGAAAGCGTTTACGTTTATCGCATTGTTAGCTTTTGTTTTTATCCTATCGGCCTGTTCATCTGATAGTGAAGCAGGTGGAGAAGGCGATGGAGAAGGAGAAAATGCAAGTGAAGATACGGTTAAATTGACGATGGGAAGTTGGCGAACAGAAGACAAGGAAAGCTACCAAAAAGTTATTGATAAGTTCCAGGAAGAAAATCCGAACATAGAAGTTGAATTTAAGCCATCGAAAAATACCGAATACAACACGATTCTAAATACGGCTCTAAAAAGTGGAGAAGGGCCTGATATTATTCACCTTCGTCCGTATGCACCAGGAATTGAGCTTGCTGATAACGGCTACCTTGAACCACTAGATGATTTGGAAGGACTAGATAAATTCCCAGAATCCTCTTTAGCTGCATCTAAAGGATCGGACGGCAAACAATATGGAGTACCTTTGAATATAAGTACGACGCAGATTTTTTATAACAAAAAGATTTTTGAAGAGCTTAACCTAGAAGAACCGAAGACGTGGGAAGAGTTCATGCAAATAAACAAGACATTGAAAGAGGAAGGCTACACACCAATTTCTCTTGGTACAAAAGAAGGTTGGTTGCTGTCGTTAGCTCATGGCATGATTGGTCCAGCTCACTACGGCGCTAATGAATTCGTCGATAACATTACAGCTGGCGAAACATCGTTTACGAGTGACAAATTTGTGAATTCCATCAAGGCGATGGATGAGTTGAAGCCATACCTGCCTAAAAACTATGAAGGCCTAGGCATGGAAGATATCCGTACGATGTTCTTCACAGGGGATTCCGCAATGTTCCCAATGGGAAGCTGGGAAATCGAAGTCCTTCGTGAAATGAATCCTGATCTAGAATTAGACTTCTTCCCAATGCCATCTGCAGTTGGAAAAGAGCCAACAATCACGACATGGGTAGATGGATCGTACGCAATTAACGCCAACTCGGAGCATAAAGAAGCGGCGAAAAAGTTCCTTCAGTTCATGACAACAGAAGAGTTCGGAAAGATGTTTACAGAAGAATTCAAGATGATCAGCGCCATCCCTGGTATCGAATCTGAGGATCAGCTAGTAAACGATCTAGGTAAAGCAGCTGATGAAAACTCTACACCATACTTGTTCCTTGTTCACTTTTCGGGAGGAAATCCTTCTACGAAAACGACGATTGAAACAGAGCTACAAGGCATGTATCTAGGCGAGCGAACTCCTGAACAGGTTGCTGAAGCTGTACAGAAAAACGCAGAGTCTTGGTATGAACCATTACAAAAATAAGTAAGGGGCGGTGAATATGCAACTAGCAACGGATTCAGCTAAAGAAGTAAAGAAGCAGAAGAAACGGAACTGGAAAAGATGGTCCATCCATCTTTTCCCTATTCCCGCCTTACTCATTTATGGGTTATTTGTTGTGTACCCATTATTTGCAGCACTCACGTATAGTTTTTTTGACTGGAATGGCATGGTCCGAGGTGATTTTGTCGGGTTGAAAAATTTCAAGGATCTATTCACCCTGGAGCCATTCAGCGGGTACTTTTGGAATGCATTTGGACACAACATCCTTTATTTCGTTCTCCAGATGATTTTCCAAAATGGGCTGGCATTCGCCCTCGCTTATATTATTTTCAAAAAAATACGTGGTGCAGAGTTTTTAAAAATATCCTATTTCTTGCCGCGTTTATTATCGGTCATTGTAGTCGGTTTCTTATGGAAGTTGATTTTGAATCCGAACTACGGAGCATTAAATGTGTTGCTTGAAAAAATTGGCCTCGGCCATTTGCAAGAAGCGTGGCTTGGAGACCCTGACACAGCTTTAATTGCTATCATTCTCGTAAACTCGTGGTATGGATTAGGTTTTGGCGTGTTGATTTTCCTAGCAGGTTTCCAGTCGATTCCGAAAGAGTTAATGGAAGCCGGTAAGCTCGACGGGGCAACAGGTTTAGCGATGGTGCGGAGGATTTTGATTCCATTAATGATACCGTCGATTATGATCATGACCGTGCTGACGTTCATTCAATCCTTCGAAGCGTTTGAACTCGTGTACGCTATGCAAGGATCGCAAGGGGAACCGTATCATTCTACCGATACACTAGCAGTCTATTTCTACCGTCTAGCATTTGGTGGATCTACAGGAGGTTCAACGACAGCGGTTGGATTAGGTTCGGCACTAGCAGTTGTGCTATTCCTATTCATCAGCATCTTTACTGGTCTATATCTGAAATACATGCAGAAAAAACAAGTGGATATGTAGGAGGGGAAAAGTGTGAAGCATACAATATGGACGAAACCATTTTATTACGTTTTTGCGTTTTTTATCGCATCGATTAGTTTGTATCCAATTATTTTGATGATTCTATCGTCTTTTAAATCAAGCGCGGAGATCTTCACAAGCCCTCTTGCGTTCCCAAAATCGTTCACACTCGAGACGTACAAAAACTTGCTCGATCAGATTCCGTTCATGACATACTTCTTGAATAGTACGATTGTGAGTGTCGTTTCCGTTAGTTTGATTTTAATTACATCTTCTCTAGCAGCTTTTTACATTGCTAGATTCACCTTTTATTGGAACAACATGCTGTTTTTCTTTTTCCTAATGGGCATGATGCTTCCTATCAAACTTGGAATCGTTCCACTCTTCATATTAATGAAAGATCTCGATTTATTGAACACTTTATGGGCACTGATTTTCATGTACACAGCTACAGGGATTCCGATTTCCGTTCTAATTTTAACGGGTTTTTTCCGAACGATGCCCCATGAATTAGAGGAAGCAGCTCGCATTGACGGGGCAGGTAACTTGCGCATCTTATGGAATGTCGTGTTGCCGCTCATGCGTCCAGCACTAGGAACGGTAATGATTCTACAATTCATTCAATCCTGGAATGACTTTTTCTTCCCGTTGGTGTTCATAACCGATGAGATGAAAAAGACGATTCCAGTCGGGATGTTGTCTCTCTTCGGCCAATACTCAGCTGATTGGGGTGCATTATTTGCAGGACTGACGCTTGCCTCGCTACCGATGATTGTCCTGTTCTTCATTGCATCGAAACAGTTCATGGAAGGACTGACGCAAGGTGCAATTAAATAACATGTATATCGGTATAGACGGCGGCGGTTCAAAAACGGAAGCTATGATGTGTGATGAAAAAGGTGTTGTGGTTGCGCGAACTGTTGGAGGTTCCACCAATGTGAAGTCGAGGTCAACGGATGCTATTAAGCAAACACTGAAGGAGCTTTTTCATGATTTATTTATCCAAGCGGATGTCGCTTATGAACATGTTACGGGCGTTTTTGTTTCCTCTGCTGGAGGGGACCGGTTGGAAGATCATGAGCGGTGGCAAGACTGGATTTACGAGGTAGCGCCAGGTATTCGTGGAAAGATGGATGTGCGAAACGATGCATATGGAGCGCTCGCCAGTGGAACCTTTTCCATGGAAGGAACAGTACTGATTGCAGGTACTGGGTCGATTGCTTACTCAATTCTGGATGGGGAGTCTAGACGTGTTGGCGGTTGGGGGTACCTGCTTGGTGATGAAGGAAGCGGGTATGACCTTGGTCGCCAGGCGTTATCGAAAGTTGCGCATATGCATGATGGCTTGATGGAGCTCGACCTCGAATTCATGCAGATTATGTTGACCTCGTTGCAGGTAGACAGCGCGGCTGAGGTGATAACAGCTGTGTATGAGGATGACTATCCAAGGCGGAGAATTGCTTCCCTTGCTGAGCACGTCATTTTATTGGCGCAAGCTGGGAATGCTACAGCACGACAAATCATTGGGGAAGCGTTGAGAAGTTTACTAGAGCTAGTAGATCAGGTTCATTCGGAAGATGTGCCATTGGTGTTGAGCGGAGGGATGTTCCAATCAACGTTTATGCGCCTAGCTTTTTGCAACCTTTTTGAGAAAAAATATCCGCATCATCATGCCATCATTCATCCAGATGTACCTCCTGTTGTAGGCGCATTAGTGTGCGCATTGCTTTTGGGAGAGGAAACGGTGACAAATGAAGTGAAGGAGAATCTACAATCCTCAAGCCGGTCTTTGAACCGTAGCTTTACTTGAAAGGGAGGTGCAACGACGATGTCTGAAACCGATCCAATCGTTAACACAGAAATGCGCAATGAAAAGTCCAACCACTTGCACCAGTTTTCGACGATGGACATTATTAAACTGATGAACGAAGAGGATGACAAGGTAGCCGGTGCTGTCAAACATGCCCTTCCTCAAATTGAACGGGTGATCGACCGGGCTGTCGAGGTGATGGAAAAGGGAGGTAGACTCTTTTATTTCGGTGCTGGAACGAGCGGTCGCCTCGGGGTACTCGATGCATCCGAATGCCCGCCAACGTTCGGCGTCTCGCATGACCTCGTTAACGGAGTGATTGCAGGCGGTGACGAGGCTTTACGCTATCCGATCGAAAATGCCGAAGACAGCAAAGAAACAGGTGCAGCGGATGTGCGAAAGCATGTGAGCGCTGAAGATATGGTTATCGGCATTGCCTCAAGCGGTCGCACCCCATATGTGCTAGGCGCGATGGAAGCTGCCTTTGAGTTGGAAGTATCCACAGGGTGCGTATGCTGTAATGTCGGAACCGAACTTGCCGAAATGGTCGGCTATCCTATCGAAGTACCAGTTGGAGCTGAAGTCGTCACAGGCTCAACCCGATTGAAGGCAGGAACCGCGCAAAAAATGGTGCTAAACATGATTTCCACCGCCACCATGATTAAGCTCGGAAAAGTGTATCGGAATCTCATGGTCAACGTCCAAGCCTCAAATGAAAAATTACGCAAACGCGCCATTTCCATCATTCAAGAACTTACCGGCGTAGATGAGACGAAAGCCGCTTACTATAGTCGTCAGGCCAATGGCGACGCCCGCATCGCTACTCTGATGATACTGCTGGAAATTGACGCAAACGCAGCACAATCATTACTCGATCAGAAAAATGGACACTTTCCAAATGCGGTGAAGGGGTTTGAGGTTGCTGATGGGAAGAGGGAATGATTCTGGAGGAAGGTCACTGTTTGGGTGGCCTTTTTTTCTTATGGAGATAGACATTTCGTTCCCACTTTATCGACTATTTTCTAATGGTTAGGAGGAAGAGGGAGAGGAGACGCCGAATCAGTAGAAGGAGGTGATTGTATTGATTGTTAGAGAACTGACAAAACCGATTGATTTGTTTAAGGAAGAAGCATTAGCGCTGCGCCTAGTTGGGAATTATCCCCGGCGTGCTGAGCTTGATGATAGCATAGGCCGGAGGAAAGCTGGATATCGTAGCGAGAAGGCGCTTGATTATTACCTGCATTTTTTGCCCGAATCCTCATTCGTTTTCCGCGGAATCCGCATCCCCACTAGTACCGCAGCCTTTCAAATCGACAACCTGATTTTGACTTCAAGTGCAGCTATCATCGTAGAAGTGAAGCACCTAGCAGGCAACATCTTTTTTGATCAAACGTTTGATCAATTTATTAGAAAAGATGAAAATGGCAAGGAAGAACGCTTCTCCAACCCCATTGCCCAAGTCGACCGCCAGAAAATCAAACTCCGCAACTGGCTCCGCCCCCATCTCTCCCAACCACTCCCCATCGACCACATCATCGTATTCACCCACCCACATGCCATCCTTGATACTAACATGCACGACGACCCGAGATTGCGCAACATTGTATATGCAGATCACATGCTAGATAAGGTGAAGGAACTTACTGCGAAATATAAGAGGGAAGTCCTGTCTAGGAGCCAACTGTTCACACTACGTGACCAACTTTTGAAAAGCGACCGCCCACTGGACGTTGATGTACTGGGAAGGTTTGGCGTTCGGAAGGAAGATGTGTTGAAGGGCGTGCAGTGTGTTGCGTGTGGGCGATTGGGGATGAAGAGAGTAAAACTACGCTGGCAATGTCCCTTTTGTTGGAAAAGGGATATTTCTGCGCATGAACGCGCTGTTTATGATTATTTTTTATTGATGGGGAAGGAGATTACGTGTGTACAATGTAAATCTTTTTTGCAATTGGAGTCTAGACACATAACTTATCAAGTTTTAAAAGGAATGAATCTAAGAAGTACGGGTTCCAATAAGGGAAGGAAATACCACATGCCTGCTAATATAGCTGATCTCTATATGAAGTAGTGCGGTGGTGGGGGACTCCAATGTTCAATAGGAAAGAGACCTAAGCATAATGTAGATCGAGAGGAAACCCACGCATATCGATGAAAAACTCAAGCATATCAAGAGGATACTCACGCATATCAGTAGAGAACCCACGCATATCAAGAGGAAACTCACGCATATCAGTAGAGAACCCACGCATATCAAGAGGAAACTCACGCATATCAGTAGAGAACCCACGCATATCAAGAGGAAACTCACTCATATCAAGAGGAAACTCACGCATATCAAGAGGAAACTCACGCATATCAGTAGAGAACCCACGCATATCAAGAGGAAACTCACGCATATCAGTAGAGAACCCACGCATATCAGTAGAGAACCCACGCATATCAAGAGGAAACTCACGCATATCAGTAGAGAACCCACGCATATCAAGAGGAAACTCACGCATATCAGGAAGAAACCCACGCATAACCCCATCCTCACTACTGAGCAACCTCCACCACCCCCACCCAAAATTTACAAGTTACACTTCTCCAAAAACGGGAATGTTACAAGGAGCGTATTGTGTTCAACCATGATCACTACTAGTATATATTCGTGATTTCCATTAAGTAAGGAGGATGAAGATATGGTTGAGAATGCTGAGAGACGTATTAAGGATACAAAGAAGTATCTGCGGAAGCAGACGTTGCATACGATTTTGGAGCAGTTCGATGCAGAGATTATGGAGTTGAGTAAGACGGATCGGAAGGCGAAGTACGATAAGATGAAGGAGGATCCGTTTAGTTTTTTCCGTGGGAGCGCGTATCTTTTCTATTATGATGTGTCGAATATTCCATTTTCCTATCATACACCTGATGATAAGCCGACGTGGATAATGGGAGATCTTCATTTTGATAACTTCAGTGCGTTTCAAAATGAGGAAGGCGAGATTGTGTTTGACGTCGATGACTTTGATGAGGGCTTCCTAGGTTCTTATCTGTATGACGTGTTGCGCATGGTTGTAAGTATTCGTCTGTTTGCAGCGCAGCAAGGTTTTAGTGAAAGTGAACAGGATGAGTTCGTCGAGCGATTTGCGAAATCTTATTACAAGCAAATGAAAAAATTCACGAAAGATAAAGAGGATCCAGTTACCACGCGTTTCACTGTTGATAATACGAAGAGTGCGATTAAGAAAGCATTGAAAAAGCTTGAAGAGCGTAAGGAAACGCACGAATTGGAGAAGCAGACGACTGTAGATGAAAACGGCAATCGTATTTTTGATCGTGAAAATACGAAGCTTGATCCTGTTTCGAACAATGAGTTTAAGGAAATTAATAAGGTTTGGGATCAGTACCTTCAAAGCGTCGCAGAGGAAAGTTTCCAAAACAAGGATCATTATGAAATTAAGGATATTGTGAAAAAGTCAGGTGCAGGCATTGGTTCCACTGGCTTGAAGCGTTTCTACATTTTAATAGAAGGAAAGCATGATAATGAGCATGAAGATGATGTGATTCTGGAGGCAAAAGAAGCGCGTGCACCAATTCCGGCTTACTTTTTCCCATATGATGAGCAGTTCTGGACAGCCCACAAGCATCAGGGTGAGCGCGTGACTGTTACCCAGCAGGCGATGCACCATATGGCTGATCCATATTTAGGCTATTTCACGATGCAGGGCCGTGACTTTTATGTGCGCGAGCGTTCTCCGTATGAAAAAGATTTAAAGGAGAAGCACTTGCAAGAATATGATGATGTCGATAAAACATTGAAGACGATGGGCAAAATTGCAGCAAAAATTCACGCTCGTGCCGATGGTGATATCGAGAATCATATTCTGGATTACCACAGTGAAAATGAAATTCTAGAAGCAATCGGTGATGACAGTGAAGGCTTCATCAACGAGCTTCAGCTATGGTCCAAATTTTACAAAGAGCGTGTAGAACAGGATCATGAGCTCTTCAAAGAATGGTTGAATGAGTATTTCTATCAACTATTCCAACCGAAAAAAAGCAACACACCGCGTAGTGCTAGAAAGCAGTAGTAAATAAAAGAGGCTGGGACATAAGTGTTTTAGCCTACAAAAAATCCGAACTATCTTTCGAAAATTCCTCTATGGGATTCGAAATAGTTCGGATTTTTATCTTTATTTATGTTTTTATCATACTCATCATTCGATTTAAAAACTGATAATTATGGTTTTGTCCTATCCTTTTTTACATTAAGCAGAAATTTGCTCTGCTTCGCTTTCCTCTTGTTCCTTTTGCTTGCGGAAAATTGTAGCAAGGATAGGACCAGAGATATTATGCCATACACTGAAGATAGCGCTTGGTACTGCAGCTAGTGGACTGAAGTGCGTTGTCGCCAGTGTGGCGCCTAGTCCAGAGTTTTGCATGCCAACTTCGATAGAAACAGCACGTTGTTTTGGTGCTTCCATACCAAATAATTTTCCAAGACCGTACCCAACACCATAGCCGAGCACATTGTGTAGTACGACGATGGCAAAAATAAGCGCGCCAGTTTCGGCGATTTTTTCCTGATTTACACCAACAACTGCAGCTACGATAGCCACAATTGCGATAACGGAAACAAGTGGCAATGCCTTCACGCCAGCTTCTGCTTTCGAACCAAACATCCATTTGACTAGTAAGCCAAGTAGAATAGGAATGAGAACAATTTTTACGATGGAAAAGAATAGTGAGCCTGCAGATACGGGCATCCATTCACTTGCGAAAAGCAGTACAAGTACTGGCGTAACAAGTGGTGCAAGCAATGTAGATACGGCTGTGATTGCCACCGATAGAGCAGTATCCCCTTTGGATAAATAGGTCATAACGTTTGAAGATGTACCTCCAGGACAACAGCCAACTAAAATAACACCTGCTGCCACCTCATTGGAAACAGGTAATAACATAGCCAACGCAAAGGCAAGTAAAGGCATGATCACAAACTGTGCAGCCACACCAATGCCAACGTCCTTTGGTCGACGTGCTACTTCTTTAAAATCATCTTTCGACAAAGACAAGCCCATGCCAAACATGATGATACCTAGTAGCGGTACGATGTATGGAGCAATCCACGTGAAGCCGGATGGGAAAATGAAGGATAAGACCGCAAACAGAATCACCCAAACAGCGAACGTACTCCCCATAAAACCGCTGATTTTCTCTAATGTTTTCATAGTATGTACCTCCCTTGTAAAGTAAAGTAGGGAAGAGTATACAGTATAATCTGAAAAATCAAAACCTTTTTCTCTTTTTTTTCTTAACAAATTAACGCTTTAGTGGAGGGTAGATGCTGATATGCGCTCTGGCAGCGTATCGCCCTGCGATATGCTCTCTACATGCGATGCGTTTATGCTCTCTTAGAGGCCGAGATACAATCGTACCGCCCCCCGATACACCCGATACGCCACCCTGATATCCGCTCGTTTCACATCTCCCGCATAAAAAATCCACCTGCCGCAGCAGATGGATCATTACTCCCATCATCATATACTCAAGATATCGCGAATATCGTCTTCCGTGAGGGCGGATAGGTTGCCTTCACCGGATTGGATGAGGGTGTCAAATAGGTTTTGTTTTTTCTCTTGTAAGGATTGTATTTTTTCTTCGATGGTGCCTTTGGCGATCATTTTGACGACTTGGACGGATTTATTTTGTCCGATGCGGTGGGCACGGTCGGCGGCTTGTTGCTCGACGGCTGGGTTCCACCATAGGTCGTATAGTACGACGGTGTCGGCGCCTACTAGGTTCAGCCCGGTTCCGCCTGCTTTTAAGGAAATCAAGAATAGGTCGTTTTCTCCCTCATTAAAGCGTGTTGCCATATCGACGCGGTTCTGGGAAGGGGTGGAGCCATCTAAATAAAAGTAGGACAGCTTTTCTTCCTCCACAACCTGGGCAATCAAGTCCAGCATCGAAGTGAACTGGGAGAAAATCAGCAAGCGCTGACCATTTTCGTAAGCTTCCTGAATGAAGGTACGCAGTTCTTCCAGTTTGCCGGACTGTCCTTCGTAATTTTCCACGAACAGACCTGGATGGCAACATAGCTGGCGGAGACGTGTCAGGTTACTCAGAATTTGCATACGATTCTTCTGCAATCCTTCGCCTTCCAGCTGGGATTTTGTTTGCTGTTGAATTTCATTTAGGTAGCCCACATAAAGCTGGCGCTGTTCTTTTGTTAAATCGGTATAGCGCACCGTTTGTATTTTTTCTGGTAGTTCCTTCAACACTTCCTGCTTTGTTCGGCGCAACACAAATGGTGATATCTTTTTCTGAATCATTTGTTGTGGTACGCCTTTAAATGTCTTCCGATCATACAGCAATCCTGGCATCACGACAGAAAACAGCGACCACAGCTCTTCAGCCCGATTTTCAACTGGGGTACCGGTTAGGGCAAATGCTGTTTCAGCTCGAATACCGCGAATGGCTTTGTACGTTAAGGAAGCGTGGTTTTTAAAAGACTGTGCTTCATCTAGCAATAAGCCTTTGAAAAAATAGGACTGGTATTGTTCAACGTCACGACGCATCATTGGGTAAGAGGTAATTACCAAGTCGGCGCCCTCTAATTCCTCAATTTGTTTGCGACGTTCTTCCTTCGAACCTGATACGACACGAACATTCAACGTTGGTGCGAATTTAGCGGCTTCCTGCTCCCAGTTGTAAATAAGTGAAGCAGGGGAGACGACGAGAAACGGATGAGCATCAGGACGTTCTTTTCTACCTGCTAATATATAGGCTAGCCCTTGCAATGTTTTACCGAGTCCCATCTCATCGGCAAGCACGCCTCCAAAACCATGACGAGAAAGGGAGCGCAACCACTGGAATCCTCGCAACTGATAGTCACGAAGGTTAGCTTGCAAGTCTTCAGGTGGTGTTTCGTTTAACGTTTCTGGATGCTTCACTGCTTCGATGAGTTTCTTGAACGCCTCACTTTGCTGGACACCTGTTGATGTATCCACTTGGAGTGCGCGGTATTTTGGTAAATGTAACACGCCATCTTGGATGTCATCTGTATCAAGGTCCAGCTGCTCAAATAAGGAGCGTGTATTTTCCCACGCATCTTCCTCTAAATCAATGATTTTTCCATTATTAAACTGGTGATACGATTGCTTTTGACGTAAGGCTTTAAACAAGGAAGAAATTTCATCATCTGATAAATCTTCAGTAGGGAAGCGTACCTCAAACCAGCCGTAGCTTTCATCTACATCTAAGGATAGGGGGATATCGTCTGGTAATTCACTGTACATTTCATCTACAGCTTCCGATTTCATAACTTCGGCACGTTTTTCAAGTTCTGGCAGGATTTGATAAAAGAACTGTCCTAAATCCTGACTTCCACTAAGTGATAAAACCTCGCCATTCCAGTGGAAATTTGCCTGTTCAATTAGATTCATGATTTGCCGTTCCTTATTCATGTTCCGCGAAATCATTTGTTCTGGATGCTGGCGACTACGCTGAAATGGATTGATTTTTTCATCTCCATATTCAAACACAAGTTGAGCTTGAAGCATGTTCTCATTTCGCTCCAGTTGCATTTTAGGATTACAGTCGAAGCGTTTTAACTGTGTAGAGATGGAGCTGTCGATCTCAAGTAAATTATGGGCTTCCAGTACCGGAAAAACCGTTCCAGCCAGTTGCTCAATGTGCTCCTGTTGAAACACTTGGGTATTGTCGCGCTGACTTTCGAGATGGTTATAAAGTGGAATCACCGTATTTTGCAGCGCAGCATCTACTTTATAAAGGCTTTCATTTTTAATGAAGTAAGGGGATCTCGCGATTTGCTTGCTTGTAAATCCATTGTCCTTAATCGATAAGGAATAGTGACCATCTTCCTTTGATAATACAAACTCCTCAGGAAATGTATTCGGAATGACGCGGAATGGAATTTCATCCTTATATCGCTTCAGCACTACCGCATCGCATTCCTCTAGTAACGTGAAAAGTTCCTCCACGAAATGATTAGGAATATGAATGCTCTTTTTGGCGCTACTTCGATAATAATCATTCTCGGCAAAAAACTGTTGGCTTTTAATAAGAGGATGTAAATGGCGGAATACCTCTGCATCTTCTTCCGTCATAATCTGTTGTTCTGGATCGTACGTGTAATGTTGCGTGAAATAAAGAGGTTCTCGGTTATACCAAGCATCAATGAAAGCACCTGGATCTTTTACCACATAGAGGCGAGATGTCCCTGCTTTAATGGATAGTTCCAGGTCCTCGGGTGCTGAATAACGAGAGAACATTCCTTCTAATTCAAATTGGATATAGAGGGGCTCCTTCGGCGTAGAAAATAACGACTCCTGAACTGTAACATAGTCTAACAGCTCATCTACAAAAGAAGAAGCCTGTTGAATATCATGGTTGGAGGGTTCGGTTTTTGTCTCCATTTTCGTTTCGGCGGTTCGCTTGTTCCAAACCGTTTTATTATTCGTTAATTGCTCTATCGTTTCAAATAGCACAGCTACCATATGCTTACAGACAGCGGTCCCGTCTGTATAAGCCGGACAAGTACATTGCCCATTTTCAAACGATCCATGTTGCTTTGAAAAGGAGAGCTGCACCTCATAAGGCCAACTGCGAGTACCTTTCACTTCAGCAAAAATATGGGTGTGACGATTATCGGACGTCCCGTACCGATTGATACGAGTCACGGCCCCGTCTTGATAATATTGTGCACCGCGCTGATACGTCGTCCAACCACTTAGCTCCAACACTTCTGGCGCTGTTAGATCAATCATGACCAATACCCCTTTTCCTGCACGCTTCTATTGCAATACTGACATTGTATCGTATATTTCCAAAACAACAAAGAGAACAGGCATATAACTATGTATTCTTCTCCACATGATTGACGGGATAGGTAGACTTTATTCTAATGGAAGTAAGTTGATGGGGGTTTGGAACCTTTAGGTCCTGACCTCCGATTTCGCCAGTCGCTCCAACCCTGGAAGCCCCGCCAGCCCGCGCACTCTCACCCCGAAATCAAAAGTAACCCATCAACCCCCAGCTCACACCCAAAACAAAATTTACACTAATTTTACACCAACGTAATATTTATTTAAGTATGTTACATAGTTGAATTTGAGTCTCAATAGTGTCTAGTTCCAGCGCTCCAGCGCCTAGTGGACTTCTGTCTCCCCCTTACGATAAGTCAACATCGAATCAATATCGTTCTTCGTGTTTCTCTTTTATCTCATATGGGTCCATCCAGTCCATACGGCGCTAAACGGGGCACTTCCACTTTTATTTTAAGAAAAATGAGAAAAAACACAAAATTGTCACATTATCTGTAATAATGTGAAATATAATAAAAATTCAAAAAATGCAGAAAATTGAAATGAAAAACGCACAAACACATCTTGTTCATATGAGGGGGGGGAGTTTCATGGAGCAGGAGCCTATTTTAGAAGTCGATAACTTACATACACACTTCTTTACGAAGTCAGGCGTGGTGAAAGCGGTAGATGGAGTTAGTTTTAGTGTGAAGCCTGGCGAGACGCTTGGGATTGTTGGGGAGTCGGGTTCTGGTAAGAGTATTACCGCGATGTCGATCATGAGACTAATCAAGGACCCACCAGGAAAAATCGTCGAGGGTGGTCTTACCTTTAAAGGGGAGGATTTGCTGGCCAAATCGGAAAAGGAAATGCGTTCCATTCGTGGCGACCGAATTTCGATGATTTTCCAGGATCCGATGACATCCTTGAATCCTGTTTTTACAGTAGAAAAGCAAATGGTGGAGACGATACGGGCTCACCGCAATCTGTCCAAAAAGCAAGCAATCGATCGGGCGGTGGAATTACTTGAGTTAGTTGGGATTCCGTCACCACGCAGTCGATTGAAAAGCTATCCACATGAATTTAGTGGAGGGATGAGGCAGAGAGTGATGATCGCGCTCGCCTTATCGTGTGATCCAGAGGTGTTGATTGCCGATGAACCGACAACGGCACTGGACGTTACTATTCAGGCTCAAATTCTTGAGTTGCTGGGACGACTACAAAAGGAGCTAGGCATGGCCATTGTCATGATTACTCACGACCTTGGTGTTGTAGCGGAAGTTTGTGACCGCGTGATGGTCATGTACGCAGGGAAGCCAGTGGAGTTTGCTGAGGTGACAGAGTTGTTTGATCATCCAAAGCATCCTTATACGTGGGGCTTAATTGGATCGATTCCGAATATGGAAAACAGGCAAGAAAGACTGGAAGCAATCAAGGGACTTCCACCTGATTTACGAGCATTACCTCAAGGGTGTAGTTTTGCTCCTCGTTGTAAGCATGCAATGGACAAGTGCCAAAGCATTGATCCTGACTTCAAAGAGGAAAGCGCTGGCCACCAGGTAAGGTGCTTACTGTATGAAGAGGAAGAGGTGGCAGTGAAATGACCCAAAACTTACTCGAAGTAAAGAATTTAAAAAAGCACTTTCCTATTAAAAAAGGAGCAATCCTCCCAAAACAAGTTGGGGCTGTGAAAGCAGTAGACGGTGTTTCCTTTCATGTTCGAAAAGGAGAGACGCTCGGTCTTGTTGGAGAGAGCGGTTGTGGGAAATCCACGGCAGGACGCTCGATTTTGAACTTAATTAAACCAACAGAAGGCGAAGTTGTCTATAAGGGGGAAGACATCTCTCATTATAAAGGAGAACAACTTCGGCAACTGCGAAAAGAAATCCAAATTATTTTCCAGGATCCATACGCATCCTTAAATCCAAGGATGACCGTTGAACAAATCATTGAAGAGCCAATGCGTGCCTTCAAGGTTCCGGCAAGTGAACGAAAACCGAAAGTAGAAAAGTTACTAAATGTGGTCGGACTTAGTCCTTACCATAAACATCGCTACCCCCACCAGTTTAGTGGAGGGCAGCGTCAGCGAATCGGGATTGCCCGGGCCCTTGCGCTCGATCCAGAACTCATCATTTGTGATGAACCGGTATCAGCGCTGGATGTATCTATTCAGGCTCAGGTCGTGAATCTCATGGAAGATTTGCAAAAAGAATTTGACCTCACCTACATATTCATTGCCCACGACCTGAGTGTTGTGCATCACATTAGTGATCGTGTTGCGGTCATGTATTTAGGTGAAATTGTCGAGGTTGGGGAAGTGGATGAGCTGTATAAGAATCCGAAACACCCTTATACACAGGCACTTTTATCAGCTATCCCGGAAGCCAACCCACACAAAAAACGCGACCGGATCATGCTAGAAGGGGATTTACCTAGCCCATCTGATCCACCGCAAGGATGTAAATTCCACACTCGCTGTCCTTTTGCTGAGGAGCAGTGCAAGGTGGAGCATCCAAAGCTAAAGGATGTCTCAACACGAGATCATCAGGCAGCTTGTCATTTAGTGAACGAAGTTGTGAAGGAGCCTTTATCTGGGTAATCCGCAACTTATTATATTTAACAATAGGGGGATATTCAATTGAAAACACATGTATGGCGAACGTTGTTAGCTATGAGTTTACTTGTCGTACTAGCTCTAGCTGGTTGCTCAAGTGACAGTGGAGGAGAAGAATCTTCATCCAACAACAATGAAGGTAGCGGAGATAGTGAAGAAGCATCATCCAATTCAGGGGAAGATAACACGCTTGTTTTTGGTAGAGGGGCTGACTCTCAACAGTTAGACCCATCGAAAGTAACCGACGGTGAGTCTATTTATGTAACCCAGCAAATCTATGACACATTAGTGCAGTACAAACAAGAAGGAACAGAAGTGGAACCTTCTCTTGCAAAAAAGTGGACCATCAGTGATGACGGAAAAACATACACATTCAAGCTACGTGAAGATGTGAAATTCCACGATGGAACAGACTTCACAGCTGAAGATGTTGTCTATAACTTTGAGCGCTGGACAGAATCTGGTGACTTCATTTATTACGGCTACATGTTCGGAGCAAGTGAAGATGACATGGGAGGTATCATTGAAAAGGTTGAAGCAACAGGGGACTATGAAGTTAAGTTTACACTTGAAAAACCGAATGCTCCATTCCTTTCAACGCTAGCGATGCCACCATTTGCCATCGCAAGCCCTGATGCTATTAAAAAGCATGGCGAAAACTACTTCAAAAATCCAGTAGGTACTGGACCATTTAAATTCGAATCTTGGACACAAGGCGACAAAATCGAACTTTCCAAAAACGAAGAGTACTTTGGTAAGAAAGCGAATGTAGATAAAGTAGTATTCCGTGTTATTCCGGATAATGGAGCACGTTTTATGGAACTTCAATCAGGTTCGATCGACATGATGAAAGGCTTAAACCCACAAGACCTTGGTACAGCGGAAGACAACCAAGATCTTCAAATCCTTCGTCGTCCTTCTATGAACGTTGGGTACATGGCGATGAACACAGACAAAGAAGGTCCAATGTCTAATGAAAAAGTACGTAAAGCTATTAACTTAGCGATTGATAAAAAGAACTTGATCAAGCTTTTCGAAGGTCTTGGTAAGAACGCGAAAAACCCACTACCACCAAGTATCTGGGGCTACAATGATTCCATTGATCCTTATGGCTATGATCCTGAAAAAGCAAAAACACTACTAGCTGAAGCTGGGTATGGTGACGGTGTCGACATTACACTTTACACAATGTCCAATCCACGTCCTTACATGCCTCAGCCAAAAGTAACAGCTCAAGCCATTCAGCAGATGTTGAAAGAAGTAAACATCAACGTTGAGATTGTGGAAAACGAATGGGAATCTCATTTAACCAAAACACAAAATGGCGAACATGACATGGCGTTCCTAGGTTGGACTGGTGACAATGGTGACCCAGATAACTTCCTATACGTTCTGCTAGACAAAGATAATGCGAAAAAAGGTTCTGCCGGAAATATCGCATTCTACAAAAACGACAAAGTCCATGACCTGTTAACAAAAGCACAGACGGAAATGGATCAACAAAAGCGTACAGAGTACTACAAAGAAGCACAAAAGATTATTCATGAAGATGCCCCTTGGGTACCAATCGCGCACACAACTCCACCAGTTGTAGCAAAGGATTACATTGAAGGATATGTACCGCATCCAACAGGTTCAGAAGCCTTCAACCACGTTAAATTAAAGTAGGCTACAGTATGATGAGGTGAGAAAAGGAATGCTACACGAAAAGTAGGTTCCTTTTCCTCGCTTTTTCCTATACAGGTAGCTCTCGCATCCTGTTGAAAGGGAGGGATAGAACATGTTGAATTATATTATTCGTAGGTTAGTTATGATCATTCCGGTGTTATTAGGCGTTTCTATTATTGCCTTTTCCTTGTTACATATGATTCCTGGAGATCCAGCTCGAAGTATGCTTGGAAATAAAGCCAATGAAGCACAACTGGAGCAACTGCGGGAAGAGCTACGACTTAATGATCCCTACCTTGTCCAATATGGAAGGTTTGTAACTTCAACGTTACAAGGGGATTTAGGCAAATCAGTAAAATCGAATAATCCTGTTGGGGAAGAGTTGAAAAATCGTCTTCCAGCCACAATGGAATTGAGTTTATTTGCGATTTTCATAGCAACTGTGGTCGGGGTGCTGGCAGGTGTGATTGCAGCTGTCAAACAGTACTCCTGGTTTGATAATCTGAGTATGACCGGGGCTTTATTCGGAGTCTCGATTCCAATATTTTGGCTAGGGCTTATGATGATTATGCTATTCTCTGTAACGCTGCAGTGGCTGCCACCATCCGGACGATTATCGACAGGTGTGGAGCTAGATACCATCACGAACTTCTATATTTTAGATAGTATTTTAACCTTGAATTGGACAGCCTTTAAAGATTCCATCACGCATTTGTTAATGCCAGGCATTGCGCTCGGGACCATTCCAATGGCCATTATCGCGCGTATGACTCGTTCTAGTATGCTCGAAGTCTTGAACCAGGATTACATTCGTACAGCAAATGCGAAGGGGCTAGCTAGTTATTTAGTTGTCTTTCAACATGCGTTAAAAAATGCCTTTTTACCTGTTCTAACCGTCATTGGCCTACAGTTTGGGTTTTTACTTGGTGGAGCGGTACTAACCGAAACGATTTTCTCTTGGCCAGGTGTTGGACGATATGTATTACAGGCTATTCTTGGACGAGATTATCCAGTTGTCCAAAGCACCATTTTAGTGGTTGCGGTTATGTTCGTATTTATTAATCTATTAACAGATATTTTATACAAGTATATTGATCCGAGAATTCGTTTTGACTAAGAAAGGAGTTGAGCACCTATGTCAGCAGAAATGCAACAGGCAAATCAAGAAATGGAGGCTGAGATTGGAAAGGCTCCTCCTAAGGAAACAAGCTTATGGATGGACGCTTTATCTCGGATCGTCAAAAGTAAAACATCACTGATCGGTTTAATCATTATTACTTTGCTTATTATTGTAGCGATTTTTGCACCATTAATCGCCCCTTATCATCCAGTAGAAGATGGATCGATTATTGATCGGTACCAAACACCGTCCGCGCAGCATTGGTTAGGAACGGACGCACTGGGTCGCGACATTTTTAGCCGAATTGTGTATGGTGCGAGGATTTCCATTCAAATCGGTGTCATTGCCGTGGGAATCTCTGGAGTGATTGGTGTCCTACTCGGTGGCATTGCTGGCTATGTTGGACGCTGGGTTGATATGGTAATCATGCGCTTTATCGATATTCTTATGGCATTCCCTAGTATTCTATTAGCGATTGCAATGGTAGCTGTAATGGGACGGGGTCTTACGAACGCGATGATAGCGGTTGGAATTGTAGGAGTTCCACACTTTGCCAGAATCGTTCGTTCTACGGTTCTGTCTGTAAAAGAAAAAGAATTTGTGGAAGCCGCGCATGCTACGGGAGTAAAAAATGGCCGGATTTTGTTCCGACATGTTCTGCCAAATACGATGGCTCCCCTTATTGTACAAACGACATTAAGTATTGGTACAGCGATTTTAGATGCAGCGGGCTTAAGCTTTCTGGGTCTGGGAGCACAAGCACCAAAACCAGAATGGGGTGCCATGCTAAACGCTGGCAGAGATGCCTTACAATCAGCACCATGGGTCATCACATTCCCTGGCTTAGCGATTCTATTCGTTGTGTTAGGCTTCAACCTACTTGGAGATGGGTTACGAGATGCCCTTGATCCACGATTAAAGCAATAGTAGGAAATTTAGAAAAAGTGATTCCAAACATCATAAGAATACGATACACTAAAGGGTAAAGTTCAAAAACTTTATCCTTTTTGTGCGTTTATGTGTTAAAGTAGATGAGTCTTGGAAAAAAGGGGGAGAAGGATGAAGAAATATTCGATTGCTATTATATTATTGCTTATCTTTATTGGAACGATCTTTCTTCAGTCCCGAAGTGTATCCCCTGAGACAAAGCACACGTGGCCCAATCTCCCTGCGCCTATTGGGGAAGAGCCAATTCTGATTACTTCAGCTGGTCAAGCAACAGAGGGGAAAGTTTTCTCCTATGTGACAAAAGACCTTCATTTCGAAGCAGATTATCGTCCAAGAGCGCTAGCAAGGGATTTATATGAATACGAAACGCTCGTTTTGGTGACGGGGTATAGTCCACATGGGTTAAATCAAACGTACCGGAGCATTAAGGAAGAAAAACAACGGGTAGACAAGCTGTTACAACAAGCAGAACGAAAACCAATTCCCATTATCGTCGTTCACGTAGGAGGAGCTGCCCGTGATGACGAATATACGTGGGAATTTTTACGGCAATCTATCCCTTATGCTGATTACGTAATAGGATTGCGCCAAATGGAACAAAGCAACCAATTGCAGCAATTGGCTAAAAAGCATTCTGTACCCGTAACACTTGTGGAGGAATTGGATGATATCCGCACACCATTCAATTCAGCATTTCGATAGAGGAGGGGTGCTGGATGAAAGACGATAAAAAAATTGCTTACATAGCGCTTGGCTGCTTCCTTATATTATTTGGCATTCTCTTTCCGGTCCAATC